>SKKS01000270.1 GCA_007123625.1 Paracoccaceae bacterium | reverse complement strand
GCCCCACAGATGCGGCGCCATGTCGAAGCCCAGATACCGCCCGTAATAGACCGGCGTCTGGCAGCGGTTGGAATGTTCCGGGTAGTGTTTGCAATAATAGCAGTCGCCGCAGGGCATGAAGGGCGGGATCATGATCTTCGACCCTTCGCCGATGGGCTGGTCCATCCAGTCGGTTTTCAGATCGGGGCCGATTTCGACCACCACGCCCGAGATTTCGTGCCCCAGCGTGAAAGGCCAGGGCAGGGGCTTGGGCCAGTGGCCCTTGAGGATATGCAGATCGGTGCCGCAGACCCCGCAGGCCGCCACTTTGATCAGCGCGCCCTTGCGCCCGATTTTCGGCCACCGCACCTCGCGGATTTCGGCTTCGGCACCCGGTCCGGCAAAGGTCGAAACGCGGATCATGGACATGGTTTCCTCCCTGAGTGACAGGGCTCCTCCTGCCCCGGTGGGGGCAGGTTAGCGCGTTGGCACAGCGCTGGAAAGTGGCCTCGGGCGTCGGAACTCGCCCCGTTGGCACCGGCGCGTTGCCCTTTGACGGGTGGTACATCGCCCGGCGGGCGCGACCCCCGGCGCCGCACAGAGCTATGGCCCCGGTGGCGTCGCGTTGCGCGGTGCCGTCAGACAGGCAAGCTGCCCTGAGGGCTGTGCGGGCCGGAAGCCCAGCGCCCAGCCGATTCGCACCAGCGCGGCGTCGGCGATCGCAAGGCCAAGCCCGGTGCCTTTGCCGTTCTTGCCGGTGTAGAACCGATCGGTGACATGGGGAAGGTCGTCGGGGTCGATCCCGGGACCCTGATCGCGGACCTCGATCCCGCGCATGGACAGCGCGACCGTGACAGCCGAACCTGCGGGGGCGGCATTGACCGCGTTTTCGACCACGTTGCGCAGCGCCAGCCCAAGGTGCACGGGATCAGCGAGCATGTCGCCGGCATCGCCTTCGACCTGCAAGGCTACATCGCGGTTGCGCGCGAGGCCCTGCATCCCGGCCACGCTCTGCTGCACGATGTGCGCGACGGCATGCTCGGGGCTGCGCGCAGTCTGATCGTCCTCGGCCCGTGCCAGATCCAGAAGCTGCGAAACCAGACGCGCCGTGCGATCCACGCCGCCCACCAGCCGGTCAAGCGCATGGCGCTGCATCTGTCCTTCGGGGGCGGCCCGGGCGACCTGCGCCTGGGTCCTGATGCCGGCAAGTGGCGTCTTCAACTCGTGCGCGGCGCAGGAAATGAAGTCGCGTTCGCGTTTGCGCGCACGCGCCAGCCGCGCCAGAAGCCCGTCAAGCGCCGCACCCATGGGCCGGATTTCGGGCGGCAACGGCCCGGCGCTGACCGGCGACAGATCCTGATCGTCACGCCGTGCCAGCGCTGCGGCGAATGTTCCCAGCGGCCCGAGGCCCCGCCCCACACTTATCCAGATGGCAAGCGCCAGCAGCGGCGCGATCACCAGGATCGGCCACAGAAGACCGGCGCGCACATCGGTCACAAGGTTTTCGCGCATGGCCATGCTTTCGCCGACCATGATCTCGACGCCAAGTGGCTGATTGACCACCGTATAAACGCGCCACTTTCCGCTTTCGGTGCTTGTGTCGCTGAACCCTTCACGGGCTTTGGACAGCCGCTCTTGCGGCCCGCCGCCGGACTGGCCCAGCAGCGTGCCGCGCAGTGACCAGACCTGACAATGCAGCTGCCGCTCCATCTCGCCCTCGAACATCCGGAAATCCGGTAGGGTCAGACTGCCCTCGGCATCCGCGCTGACCGCCTGTGCCAGCCCCTGATTCGACAGCAGCGAGGACACCATATGCCCCGCTTCGGCCAGGCGCGAGTCGAGCACCCGTTCGATCTGCGCACGTGTCGAATGTTGCAGCCACACCACCGCCGATAGCCAGATGACACCGGTGGCAAGCAGCAGCATGGCAAACAGCCGCCAGCGGATCGAGGTCACGGCACATCCTCCGCCAGCTGGTATCCGACGCCGCGCACCGTGCGGATCGCCCCCGCGCCCAGCTTTGCGCGCAGCTTGTGAACGTGCACTTCCAGCGCGTTGCTTTCCACACCCTCCTGCCAGCCATAAAGCCGGTCTTCCAGCGTGGTGCGGGCCATGATCGCGCCGGGACGTTCCATCAGGGCAAACAGAAGGGTGTATTCACGACGCGACAGGGCGATCGGCTGATCGCCGACAAACGCGGTTTGCCGTGCAGGGTCCAGTGTCAGCGCGTGGTGCCGCAGAACTGGCGCTGCGCGCCCCTCCTGGCGCCGAGCGATGGCGCGCAGGCGGGCGGCAAGCTCGTCCAGATCAAAGGGCTTGCCCAGATAGTCGTCCGCACCGCGATCAAGACCCGCGATCCGGTCGGCCACCGAATCAAGCGCGGTCAGCAGGATCACCGGGATGTGAAGACCCGCCTTGCGCCAGCGCCTGAGCAGATCAAGCCCCGAGCCGTCCGGCAACATCAGGTCCAGCACGACCGCAGCGAAATCGCCGTTGCGGAATGCAAGCGCCGCATCGTCGCAAGTCCCTGCAAGTTCGGGCATAAATCCGTGGAGCTGCAGACCCGCACACAGCCCGTCGGCCAAGGTTTCGTCATCTTCAACGATCAGAATGCGCATGTCGCCTCGTATCCGCTTTGCCGGGCAGGGGCCACCCATGGAAGGGCAAGCTTAAGCCTGCCTTAAGCTGCGCCGGTAATCAGGGCGTCATGACAGTTTACCACCCCATGCGCCACCTGCGGCGCCTCGCCCTTGCTCTTGTCGGTGTCGTGCTTCTTGCGGGCGCGGTGGCGGCGCAGTCGTTCCAGTGGTCAACGCCCGGCGGGTCCGCTCCGCTGATGCCGGATCAGGCATTCACCCTCAGCCATGAGGTGCGGCCGGATGGCACGGTGCAGATCGTCTGGGCGGTGACGCAGGGGTACTACATCTATCGCGATTCGTTGGGCGTCAGCGGCGCGGAGGGGCCGGTCGCGCTGGATCTGCCCGAGGCCGAGCGTACCGACGACATGACGTTTGGTGAAACATGGGTCTATCGTGACGACATTGCGCTTTCGCTGCCGCCACAATCGGGCACCCTGACCATTGGCTGGCAGGGGTGTCAGGAGGGCGGTATCTGCTATCCACCTCAGACCACGGAAATCAGCCTGAACCGCGGGACGGTGCCAACAGACGCGACGACCCCCGCGCGTGTGGCCGCCGACGACGCCGCGCAGGGCGCGATGATCCTGACCGATGCGCCGGGGCTGATCGAGCGACTGGGCGTGCGCGGCCTGCCGGTCCTGTTGATGGCTTTCTTCGGGTTCGGGCTGGCGCTGGCCTTCACCCCCTGTGTGCTGCCGATGGTGCCCATACTTGGCGGGCTTCTGGCCCGTGACGGCGCGGCGCTGACGCGACGGCGCGGCTTTGTCTTGTCGTCGGCCTATGTGGTCGCGATGGCGGGTGCTTTCGGGCTTCTGGGACTGGCCGCGGCGGCGACGGGCCAGAACCTGCAACTGGCGCTGCAATCGCCGGTCGTGCTTGGGCTGGTCGTGGCCCTGTTCGTCCTTCTGGCGCTTTCGATGTTCGGGCTGTTCGAACTCAGCCTGCCCGACAGATGGCTTGCGCGCCGCGCGCAAAGCCGCGTGGGCAGCGCGCCCGGAACGGTCAGTGGCGCGATGGGGCTGGGGTTTACGTCGGC
The DNA here is from genome assembly GCA_007123625.1 of Paracoccaceae bacterium. Classification (GTDB taxonomy): domain Bacteria; phylum Pseudomonadota; class Alphaproteobacteria; order Rhodobacterales; family Rhodobacteraceae; genus Rhabdonatronobacter. Next base: position 8,549 of record SKKS01000270.1, on the reverse strand, counting down.
GCTGGTTGTGGGGCCGTGCGTCACGGCACCGCTGGCGGCGGCGCTGCTTTATATCGCGCAGACCGGCGACATGATGCTTGGTTCGGCGGCGCTGTTCATGCTGGGGCTGGGCAAGGGCGCGCCGCTGGTTGTCTTCGGGACACTGGGGGGCAAATACTTGCCACGCTCCGGCCCCTGGATGGTGCGCGTCAAGCAGGGATTTGGCTTTGTCTTTCTCGGGCTGGCGCTCTGGTTGGTGGAGCGGCTTGCGCCGGGTCCGTGGTTCGTGGCGCTTTGGGCGCTGTGGCTGGCGGCTGGCGGCGTTTTCCTGCTGCTTGCGGTGCTGCCCGACGCCCGCACGCGCGCAGGCTGCGCAGCGGTCTGGTCGCTGGCGATCCTGGCGCTTGTAGCAGCGCTGGTGCTGGGGGTGATGGCCACCCGGGGGGCGGATGACCCGTTGCGCCCTTTCGAAAACAGCCGCGCGACCCTGACCGACCCACTGCCATGGGTGACGGTTTCCGGGCGCGACGGACTGGACCGGGTATTGGCTTCGGTCGGGGGGCCTGCGGTCATCTATCTGACGGCGGACTGGTGCATTTCCTGCCGTACGATCGACCGCCGCGTTCTGCCTGATGCCGCCGTGGTGGCCGCGTTGGAGCCAATGACACGGATCAAGGTCGATTTGAGCGCTTTCGACACCGAGGATCAGGCGCTGCTTGCCTATCTCGGTGCGGCGGGGCCACCGACGGTGATCTTTCTGGATGCGGACCTGCGCGAGCATCCCGATACCCGCCTTGTCGGCGAAACACGCCGCGCGCCGTTCCTGCGGTCGGCGCAGGGGGGTACGCCATGAGCGGGATCACGCTGGGCCCGCTTGTGCTGTCGATGGACCGGTTTGCCGTCCTTGTCGGCGCGGGGGTGTTCCTGCTGTTGGTCAGCCTGTGCACCCGTAGCCGCCGCGCGCCCGTGGGGCTGGATCGCTGGGGGACGCTGACATTGCTTCTCGGAGTGATCGCGTCGCGGATTGGCCATGTCGTCGGCGATCTGGATGTCTACGCCCGTGAACCCCTGACCGTTCTTGCCTTCTGGCAAGGTGGCTTCGACGCATGGGCCGGGGTGGGTGCGGCAGGTCTGTTTGTGGCCGTGCTTGCATTGCGTCGGCGGGGGCGGCTGGCGGCGGTCCTGACTGCCGCATCGCTGGCGGGGTTACTGGTCTGGCAGGCGATCCTGCACGCAGTGCCCGCGCCGGACATGCCGTTGCCGGACCGGACTTTTGCCGCGCTTGAGGGCCCGCCACAGGCGTTGCGCGGTGACCATGCAGGCCCGGTTGTGATCAACCTGTGGGCAACCTGGTGCCCGCCCTGCCGACGTGAACTGCCGATGATGATGGACCTTGCGGACGCTACGCCGGGGGTCAATGTCGTCTTTCTCAACCAGGGCGAATTCGGCCCTGATGTGCGCCAGTACCTGCTGCGCGAAGGTCTTTCGTCCGACCGCGTGCTTCTGGACCCCGAAACGGCGGCGATGGCGCATTTCGAAGCCCCCGGCCTCCCTGCCACCCTGTTCTTTTCGTCCGACGGTGCGCTTCAGGACCTGCATCTGGGCGAAATCTCGCGCGCGGCGTTCCGGTCGCGCCTGCAAACCCTGAGGTAATCTGTGAAATATCGTACCACACTGATCGGCCTGGTTCTGGCCAGCCTGCTTTCCGCCTGTGCGCCCGCGCCCAATCCAGAACCCGTGCCATCCCCGGGGCCCGTGGCCAAGGCTCCGGCGCCACTCCCGCCCGAGGTGTTGGCGATCTACGCCGGGCGGCAGGACGGGGAGGTATGGATCGAACCGGTCGATCCCCGCTACCTGTCCATGGACGTGATCCGGCAGGAGGTCGACTTCTGGACCGACGAACCCCCGGGCACTATCGTCGTGGACCCTTGGGACCGTCGGCTGTACCTTGTCCAGCACAATGACCGGGCCATGCGTTACACGGTGGGCGTCGGCGATCAGGGCCGACAGTTCGCGGGCGAGGCGCACATCCCCTATGGGCGCGAATGGCCGCGCTGGACCCCGACCGAAAACATGCTCCGCGAAGACCCCGAAACGAACGCGCCCTATCGTCACGGCATGGAAGGGGGCGTCGACAATCCCCTCGGTGCGCGGGCGCTCTATCTGCACCGCGGCGGGCGCGACACGCTCTATCGCATCCACGGCACCCCCTATCCCTGGTCGGTCGGCGAGGCGAGCTCTTCAGGGTGCATCCGGATGTTTCAGCAAGACGTGATCGACCTTTATGAGCGTGTTGAAAAGGGGCGCACCCGGGTCACCGTACTGCGCGAGGATCAGGCCGGACAGGGAACCGTGCCGCCGGGGAGCGATCTACCCGAAAGCGTGCGCGACGCGCTTCCGATGGCCGAGGCGCAAACGCTGAACCGCATGGCGGACGAACGCGATCTGACGCTGGACATGCTGCTTGGTGGCGGCTGACACAATCACAAGGAATGACGCACATGCTGACACGCCGGAACTTTGCACTGGGGGCCGCGACCGGGATAATGGGGGGCGCGCTGGCGTGGGTCGACCACGCGCGCGCCAGCACACGGACAACGGGGCGTCCACCGTCGGTAGAAGAGGTTCTTCACGATCCCGACCAGCCGGTCCTGGGCAATCCCGGCGGCGCCCTGACCATCGTGGAATATTTCGACTACCAGTGTCCGTTCTGCAAGCGCTACCATCCCGATCTGGTCCGCGCGGTAGAACAGGACGGGAATATCCGCCTGCTGATGAAGGACTGGCCGATATTTGGCGGGACATCCTTGCGGGCGGCACAACTGGCGCTGGGCGGGGTTACCGACGGCAGCTACCAGCGGGCACATGACGCGCTGATGGCGACCGAAGGGCGGTTGAGCGAAGCGCAGGTATACGATGCGTTGCAGGCTGCGGGATTGGCCACAGACCGCCTGGACGCAGGATATCAGGCGAATCGCGCGCGTCTGGATGGTTTGCTCGGCCGCAACGCGCACCAGGCGGCGGCATTCGGGCTTTCGGGGACGCCGGTCTTCATCATAGGGTCCGTGATCTACCCGGGCGTCCTGCACCCCGAGGACCTTGACCGTGCAATCCGCGACGCACGCCGCTGACCCGGCGGAGGCAAAGGTGCGGGCACCATCGCATGGCAGCATGTGCAGCCGAATGGCGCAGGGTCGCCTTGGCACTCGCTGCCCGCCCCGGATCCCGAAAGCGCGCCGCTGGTGATCCGAAGTTCAGATTACAAGGTCCAGCGGAAGGTCGGCAATATCGCGAAGGCGCCGTCCTTCGACCATGGTTTCCACCAGATCAAGCGTCTCGCGCTCTTGTTCGCGCAGGGTGTCGACAAGTTCGGGCAGCGCGAAGTGATAGACGCAATCCATATCGCCGGTTCCCATCGCGATGGCTGCGATTCGCGAGGGCGAAGGTTCCGCCGTGACCGCGACGATGTGGGGCAGGCGTCCCTTTCGGTTGCGTACAAGGTTCAGCGCCTCCGAGCGCGTGTTCTGGACGCGATCAGAGCGGATCGTCAACTTGCAGCTTATGGAGGCATGAAGGGTCGCGCGCGCCCCGTTCGCCGCGCGCAGGGCTGTCAGTCGGGCAACCCTGTCGTCGACCAGTGGCTGGTGCCTGTTGATCGTCGCATCCGGCTCGGGCTGGCGCAGGACGACCACATCCGGCTTGATCAGGTAGTCAGTCCCGAGCAAGGTGCGCAGTTCCCTGTTTTCGAGAGCCAGCGAGCGAAGTTCATCAAGGTGACTGTATTGATCAAACAACGAGATCGCTTGCCCTTTCTCAACCGTGAACGTGCCGGGACGCAGATGCGAAAACCTGACAAGGCATGCTGCCACAAAGTTCTGCGTTGCGGTTTCGAACATGCTGCCCGCGGTCTGGCCTGCGGGCTTCTCGGCGTGGTTTGTGATCGCGCCGATCCTGGCGACAAGCGACGTGGCGATTTCACGGCTGGGACGGTTCGACACGTCTGCGATCGACGGCACACCCTTGGTTTCCGTGATCGGCCCTGCCAGGCATTCCGCGTGAAACCGCTGACGCGCTTCAAGCAACCAAGGCAACATCAAGCGACCGCATATAGGCGGCGCGCGGTGATCGCCTTACGCAGGTTCGTCGCGATGGCTTGTGCTACGGGCGGCGGGAAGGCGTTTCCGACCTGACGATACGCGGCGGTCTTGCGACCGGCGAATTGCCAGTCATCGGGAAAGCCCTGCAGGCGCGCCACCATCCGCACCGTCAGGCGCGGCATACCCTCGAAGCCCGGCTCGGGGGCTTCTTCGGCGATGGATTTGCCGTTCACACCAAGGGCCGCCCATGCGCGTCTTGCCCGCGTTGGCCCCAGATCAGGCCCGCCATGCTTCTTGGAGCCGCCGACGATTGTCGGCGCGATCTCGTCCGCCTGGGCGGCCCATGCGTCCGTCCCTTCCCACCCGTTCGCGCCCATCAGGTCGCGCAGGCGTTCGCCGACGGTCGGCGGGCGCATGTCACGTCCCGTTGGCCATTCGAAGCGGTCCGCGTAAGCGGTATTCACCGCAACGATTACAATGCGGGGGCGCAACTGGGGCACGCCGAAATCCGACGCGTTGAAAAGGTGCCATTGCGCAAAGGTGTAGCCCATCGCCTTGAGTTGCGTCTTGAGGTCCTGCCGGTAGTCGTGGAAAACCGCGTCCAGAAAACCCCTGACATTTTCAAGCATCACGGCTTTGGGGCGGACTTCGTCCACAACGCGAAGGGCGGCGGGGAACAGGTCACGTTCATCATCCGCGCCAAGCTGCTTGCCCGCTTTCGAGAACGGAGGACAGGGAACGCCGCCAGCCACAAGGTCGACCCCGGCATAGGGTCGTGCGTCGAACTGGGTCAGGTCGCACTGCGCGCCTTCGAGCACGTTCCACGGCTCCCGGTTCAGGTTCAGGGTCTTCCGGCACCAATCGTCGATCTCGACACATGCCTGATGAGAGAAACCGGCGTGTTCGATGCCCAGCGCCTGGCCACCTGCACCTGCGCAAAGCTCCAATGATGTAAGGTTTCCCTGCACGCCGTATCTCCGATTGCACACTTCAGAGGATACAGCGTCAATGCGAACAAAATGTCAACACTGCCGGGGAGGCAGGGCTTTGCAGTTGGGGAATGTGCCCTTTGCCGCCGCTTGGGTCCGTACCCGAGGAAACCGTTTCGTGCCTTAGGAAACCGCCGTGCATACGCGTAAAGTCCTGCGCAGCAACCTTTTCCGCACGCGCTCAGGCCAGCCCGTAGCGTCGTTCGGCGTCGCGGATCGAAGTCAGCTTGCCCTGTGCTTCATCCCACAGATGCAGCCCTACGGTGCGCAGGCTTTCGCGGATGGTCAGGCGCTGGGCCTCGGCCAGCGTGGCATGGTCGCGGATCACCTCGGGCAGACGATAGAAGGGGATGCGGCTGTAGAGGTGATGCACATGATGAATGCCGATGTTGCCCGAAAACCAGCGCAGCGGCTGCGGCAGGACATAGTGCGAACTGCCCTCGAGCGCGGCATTGTGCAATTGCCAGTCGTCGCCCTTGGCCCAGTGCGTTTCTTCGAACTGGTGCTGGACATAGAACAGCCAGACGCCGATGGTCGCGGCAATTACCGAGGTGGGCAGGAAAATCACCAGAACGGGCCAGAACCCTCCGAACCAGATGATCAGCCCCAGCGCGATACCGATCATCGCATTGGTGCCCATGGCCGAGGTCCAGTAGCGCCAGCCTTGGTTCATCAGTCCCATTGGCAGGCGGTTCTGCAGGATGAACAGATAGCTTGGCCCCAGCACGAACAACACCAGCGGGTGCCGGTACAGCCGGTACAGGAATCGGCCAAAACGACTGCGGGCGCGGTATTCCTCGACCGTGAGGGTGGTGACATCGCCGATGCCGCGATGGTCCAGATCCCCGTGGTGGGCGTGATGGATCGCATGCGTGCGCCGCCAGACGGCATAGGGTGTCAGCGTGAGCACCCCAAGCGCACGCCCCACCCAGTCCTGGGCCCGGCGGTTGGGCAGGAACGCACCATGTCCGCAATCGTGCTGGATGATGAAGATCCGCACCAGAAAGGCGCCGTTCAGCACCGCCACCGCCAGTGCCAGCCAGGCACTGATCGACAGCGCGGCCCAGGCCAGCGCCCAGAGCGCCAGATAAGGCACAAGCGTCACGGCCAGTTCGAACAGGCTGCGCCGGACCGAGGGCTCACGGTACCGGGCAAGTATGGAGAGCCACTCGCGCGCCGTGCGCGGACCAGAAGTTTCAGAAGTGTCGGTCATGCCGTCCTGCAAGTTCGGGCCGGTGCCCCGGCATGGAAGCGGGCTGCGTGATCCAGACGCTCCCCTGAAGACGGGCTAAGGCGTAACGGATCGTTTTTCAACAGTCCTGTGGGCTCAAGCCCGCGGGGCAGCGGTAAAAGTCGCGCAATCCCGTTCAAATTCGAGACAAGTGCGCGTGAATACACTGGAAGGGGCGCCAGTGGCGGGACAATCCGTCGCAGGCACGTCGCTATGCACCCTCTCCGGTGATGGTCGTTCTGCGGAAGCGGTGGACGACAGACGGCACCGGCGCACCGGCAGGTCTGCCGGACGACAGGTCCGCCCCTGCACGACCCGGAACGCCGCCCGCCGCGCGTACGATCAAGCCAAGCTCTGCGCGCCTACGTCCCAGAACAGGCCCGTCATGACCTCCAGTGATTCGCGCAACAGCGGTGCAAGGGCGTGTTCGTCCGGGGCGTGCTGGTTGCACCCGCCATAGGAATGGGGAACCCAGACCGTCGGCAGGCCCAGTGTATGAGCGAAACATTCATTGGGCAGCGACCCGCCCAGATTGGGCATCAGTGCGGCGGTCTTTCCGGTGGTCGCGTGCAGCGACGCGGCCGCCAGGCGCACCCACGGGCTATCGAGCGCGGCGCGGGTGGCGTGAAAGATCGTCTCGCGCGTGGGCGCGACCGTGACCTGCCCGAATCCCGCGCGGTCAAGATGGCGGCGCAGGGCGGGCAGGATATCGTCAGGGTCGGTCCCCACGACATAGCGCAACTGGCAATGCGCCACCGCGTCGCCGGGAATGGCGTTCACCGGACGCTCCGGGGTGCCTGCGTGAAGGGCCAGCACCTCGAAGCTGTTCCAGCCGAAAACGCGCTCCTCAGGGCTCAGGTCCGGCTCGCCCCAGTCGCGGTTGATCCGCGGCAGGGCAGGGTGATCGGGCAGCGCTATGTCGGCAAGGGCCGCGCGCACATCGGGGGTCAGGCTGTCGGGGCGCCATTCGGGCACCGCGATCGCCCCGCGCGCATCGGTGATGCAGGCCAGCGCCTGTGTCAGGATCACCGCCGGGTTCGCCAGCAGCCCGCCCCAGTTGCCCGAATGATGCGCCCCTTCGCGCAGATCGACGGTGAGCGCAAAATTCACCGCCCCGCGCGTGCCCAGAAAAATCGTCGGGCGCGCGGGGTCGATCCGTGGCCCGTCCGAAGCAATCAGCACATCGGCGCGCAGCGCCGTAGCCTGTGCAGCGCAGAATTCCGCCAGCCCGGGCGAGCCGGTCTCCTCGCCGGTTTCGATCAGGATCTTGGAATTGAACCCCAGCCGCCCGCCGCGCCCCGCCATCACATGCGTCAGGGCGCGGATGTTGGTAAAGTGCTGGCCCTTGTTGTCGGCAACTCCGCGCCCGTAGATCCGGTCGCCCGCGCGGTCCAGGGTCCAGGGATCGCGCCCCTCGGACCAGCGCCCTGCGTGGCCCAGGATCACGTCACCGTGGCCATAGGTCAGAACCGTGGGTAGCGCTGCATCCTCATGGCGTTCAGCGGTCAGCAAGGGAAAGGGCATGCCGCGCGGATTGGCATGCAGGGCGACCGTGTAGCCCATTGCTTCGAGCATCGGGCGCATGTGCGCGTCCAGATACGCCTGCAAGGCGGCGCCCCGGTCGGGGTTTTGGCTTTCCGTCGGCACCGCGATCAGGCGCGCCAGATCGTCAAGAAAGCCGCCGCCGTCGAAATCCGCAGCGGCCCGTGCGATTGCAGCCTGTCTGCTCATGCCACCCTCCTGTCTGTGCCCTTTTGTGCCCCCCGACAAGGGCGGATTCGCGCCGCCTGCGCAACCCCGGCTGCGCGGATTTGCCCCGCCGCATTTGGCGCGCGCGGGGTTGTGCCACGGCTATCCGCCGTTATCTGATAAGCAGGCAAAAAGGAGGCATCGCATGCCCGAGCTTGTGAAACTTTATATCCAGCAGGTCCTGATCGGCTTCGCCCTTGCGGTCGTTTTCGTGGCGCTGCTGCTGTGGACCAATGTGGCCAATCTGCAGCATCTGATCCTGAATACCCAGGGCGGGTATCTGGCGCTGTTCCTGCTGGTGTTCTTCAACGGCATCGTCTTCGCCGGCGTGCAATTCGCGATTGCGGTGATGCGCATGGCCGACGACGGCGCTCCCGGCGGTGGCAAGGGCGCGACCCTGTGGCAGCGTCTGGATGCGTTCCTGCCGTCGCGCAGCGAAATCACACCACAAAAGATTTCGGTGGAAAAACCCCGGCGCTGAGGCGCTGTTCACGGTTGCGGCGG
>SKKS01000460.1 GCA_007123625.1 Paracoccaceae bacterium | reverse complement strand
CGCCGAACACGATCAGGTCGTTCATGCCCTGCACGCGGCCGCGCTCCTCGGGGGCATGGTGGGCGGCCAGCATCGAGGTCGCGCCGATGAAGCCGAAGTTCCAGCCCAGCCCCAGCAGGATCAGCGCCACGAAGAAGTGCTCCAGTTCCACCCCCATCATCGCCACCGCGCCCGAGGCCGCAAGGATCATCAGCCCCAGCGCCACGATCCGCGTGGCCCCGAAGCGCACGATCAGATGCCCGGTAAAGAACGACGGCGCATACATCGCCAGCACATGGGCGGAAACCACGTTTGCCGCATCGGCCGTGTCGAATCCGCAGCCCACCACCGCCAGCGGCGACGAGGTCATGACAAGGTTCATCAGCGCATAGGACACGGTCGCGCAGATCACCGACACGGCGATCACCGGCGAGCGCAGCAAATCCATCCGTGACCGGCCCACGGGCGCGCCGTCCTCGGGTTGGGGGGGCTTGGGAATGTCGAGCGCCAGAAACAGCCCCATGCCGATCACGTTGAGCACGATCACCGCAAGGTAGGTGCCAAGAAACGGCACCACCATCGAATCGGCGGTGACCTTGACCAGTTGCGGCCCCAGCACCGCCGCCAGAAGGCCCCCCGCCATGACGAAGCTGATCGCCTTGGGCCGGAACTCGGGGCTGGCGGTGTCGGTGGCGGCGAAGCGGTAGAACCCTTGCCCCGACATGTAGATGCCGGTCAGAAGCGACCCCAGCAGAAATAGCGCGAAAGACCCCTGCAACAGTCCCATGGCGCCGATCACCGCGCCCACCGTCCCGCCCGCACATGACAGGATGAACCCCGCCCGTCGCCCGTAGCGCTGCATGAAGGCCGACAGCGGCGTGGCCGACAGCATGGAACCCAGCACGATCATGGAAATCGGCAGCGTGGCAAAGCACAGGTTCGACGCCAGCGTCTGCCCGGCCAATCCGCCGATGGTAAAGATCATCGGCATCTGTGCGCCCATGATCGCCTGCGCGGCCACCAGAACGGCGACATTGCGTTTGGCGCGGGCATCGGTTGGCGGGGCGGGGGCGGCGAATTCGGTCATGGCGTCTGTGCTACTGCCATCGCGCGCCAAGGAAAAGGCCGGAATTCGCCACAGCGGAGGCGCCGGAGCGTCTGCGCGGGCTGTTCCGGGTGTGGTGCATGCGGCAACGGGGCTTGACCCGCGCGGCAAACCGGGGCGATAGGGGCGCATGATCGCCCCGGACACGCTTGCCCAGATCCTCGACCGCTTCGACTATATCGAAGCGCGCCTTGCCGCCGGTGCCGCGCCGGGCGAGTTGGCGGCGCTGGGCCGCGAACACGCCGAATTGCGCCCGGTGGTGGACCAGATCCGCGCCTGGCGCGCCGCGCAGATCGCGCGCGACGAGGCGCAGGCCCTGCTGACTGACCCCGAGATGCGCGCCCTGGCCGAAGAGGAACTGGCCCGCCTGCGCGACGAACTTCCGGCGCACGAAGCCGCGCTACGCCTTGCGCTTTTGCCGCGCGATGCCGCCGACGCCCGGCCCGCCATCGTCGAAATCCGCCCCGGTACGGGCGGCGAGGAAGCCAGCCTGTTTGCCGCCGACCTGTTGCGCATGTACCAGCGTCACGCTGAGACGCGCGGCTGGCGTGTGCAGATGGTGGCGCAGGTGACGACCGATTTGGGCGGCTTGCGCGAAGCGGTCATGCGGATCGAGGGCGAAGGCGTCTTTGCGCGGCTGAAATACGAATCCGGCGTGCACCGGGTCCAGCGCGTGCCGGTCACGGAATCGGGCGGGCGGATCCACACCTCGGCGGCGACCGTCGCGGTGCTGCCCGAGGCCGAAGCCGTGGATGTGACCATCGATCCCGCCGACCTGCGGATCGAGACCATGCGCGCCAGCGGGGCCGGGGGGCAGCATGTGAACACCACTGATTCGGCGGTTCGGATTACACATGTACCCAGCGGGATCGTCGTCACCAGTTCCGAGAAATCGCAACACCAGAACCGCGCCATCGCGATGGATGTGCTGCGCGCGCGCCTGTTCGACATGGAACGCCGCCGCGCGACCGAATCCCGCGCCGATGCGCGCCGCGCGCAGGTGGGCAGCGGCGACCGGTCCGAGCGGATCCGCACCTACAACTTTCCGCAATCGCGGGTGACGGACCATCGCATAAACCTGACGCTTTATCGGCTTGATGCGATCATGCAGGGCGACCTGGACGAGATCATCGACGCGCTGACCGCCGCTGACCAGGCCGCGAAGCTGGCGGCAATGGAGGGATGATGCGCGCCGCCGACCTGTTGCCCGATGCGGTGGCGCGGCTGCGCGCCGCCGGGGTGCCGGATGCCGCGCGCGACGCGCGGCTGCTTCTGGCCCATGCGCTGGGCGTGGGGGCGGACCGGCTGACGCTGCATCTGGGCGATTCGGTCGCGGACGCGCCACGGGCGCGGTTTGCCGCAGCGGTGGACGCCCGCGCCCGCCGCCAGCCGCTGTCGCAGATCACCGGCCGACGGCTGTTCTGGGGCCGGAGTTTCGCTGTCACCCCGGATGTTCTGGACCCGCGCCCGGAAACCGAGACCCTGATCGCGGCGGCGCTGGAAGGCACATTCGCGCGGGTGCTGGACCTTGGCACAGGCTCGGGCGCGATCGTGCTGACGCTGCTGGCCGAACGCGCCGGGGTCGAAGGCGTGGGCTGCGACATCTCGGAACCCGCGCTGGCGGTGGCGCGCGCCAATGCCGACGCGCTGGGGCTGGCCGACCGGGTCACGTTGCTGTGCAGCGACTGGTTCGGGGCGGTCGCCGGGCGGTTTGACCTGATCGTTTCGAATCCCCCCTACATCGGCGGGGGCGCACTGGCCGCGCTCGCCCCCGAGGTTCGCGACTGGGAGCCGCGCGCCGCTCTGGTGCCCGCAGAGGATGACGGCAGCGGGCTTGCGGCGTATCGCCGCATAATTTCGGGCGCGGGCGCTCATCTGACCCCCGGCGGTACCGTCATGGTTGAAATTGGCGCGTCTCAGGATGCTGAAGTTGCAAGATTCTTCGCGGAAGACGGATTTCATGACATCGCCGTGTTGCCGGATATGGACGGCCGCCCACGCGTGGTGCGCGGATCGTTGCCGTGATGCCGCAATTGACCGTCTTTCGGGCATGTTCACGGGAAATTCCCTTTTTGGGTCTTGTTTCAGCGCCCATGTCGTGCCACATCAATGGTGTGCAACGCAGTCACACAGCGTGACGCGCACAGCATGCCCGACACCATTTGAACGTTTAAAGCGTCAGCCATGGTATCCGCTACGGCGCAGGAACTGCGCCTCGGGTATGCCCGTAAACAGGCATCAGAAGGCCGGAAAACAAACAGCAT
>SKKS01000338.1 GCA_007123625.1 Paracoccaceae bacterium | reverse complement strand
GGATTGGCGAAAGTGTCGTTGTGGAACTGGACCGTTGCGCCCTTTGGCCCTGCGTCCAGCCGCGCGATTCCTGCGCGCTTGCACATGCCCTTGATCCGGATCACCTGCAGCAGCGTCGTCACCTCGGGCGGGAGCTTGCCGAACCGGTCGATCATCTCGGCGGCAAAGCCCTCCAACTCAACCTTGGTTTCCAACCCCGAAAGGCGCCGGTACAGGCCCAGCCGCACATCGAGATCCTGCACATAGTCGTCAGGGATCAGCACCGGCACGCCCAGATTGATCTGCGGCGCCCACTGGCCGTCCAACGCGCCGGGGTCGGTGATCTCCCCCGCGCGCAGTCTGGCGATCGTTTCCTCCAGCATCTGTTGATACAGTTCATACCCGACCTCGCGGATATGGCCGGACTGTTCCTCGCCCAGGATATTGCCCGCCCCGCGCAGATCCATGTCGTGGCTGGCCAGCGTGAACCCGGCGCCGAGCTGGTCAAGGCTGGCCAGAAGGCGCAGCCGCTTTTCCGCCTGCGGTGTCAGCGGCGCCCGCGGTTTCGTGGTCAGGTAGCAATAGGCGCGGGCTTTCGACCGCCCCACCCTGCCCCGGATCTGGTAAAGCTGCGCCAGCCCGAACATGTCGGCGCGGTGCACGATCATGGTGTTGGCGGTGGGGATATCCAGCCCCGATTCCACGATGGTCGTGGCCAGCAGCACATCGTACTTGCCGTCATAGAAGGCGTTCATCCGCGTATCGAGATCCCCCGCAGCAAGCTGCCCGTGTGCGGTGATGAAACTGACCTCGGGGACATGCTCGCGCAGCCAGTCCTCGATCTCGGGGATATCGGCCACCCGTGGCAGCACAAAGAACGACTGCCCACCGCGATAGCGTTCACGCAACAGCGCCTCGCGCAAGGTCACGGTGTCGAATTCGCTGACGTAGGTGCGGATCGCCAGCCGGTCCACCGGCGGCGTGCTGATCAGCGACAGATCGCGCACCCCCGAAAGCGACAGCTGCAGCGTGCGCGGAATCGGCGTTGCCGTCAACGTCAGCACATGTACGTCCGAGCGCAGCGCCTTCAGCCGTTCCTTGTGATTGACGCCGAAATGTTGCTCTTCATCGATGACCAGCAGGCCAAGGTCGCGGAATGAAACGCCCTTGGCCAGCAGCGCATGCGTGCCGATGACAATGTCCACCGATCCGTCGGTCAACCCGGCGCGCGTGGTCGCCGCATCCTTGGCGCTGACGAAGCGCGACAGCGGTCGCACCTGCAGCGGAAAGCCCCGGAACCGTTCGGCAAAGGTCTTATAGTGCTGGCGCGCCAAAAGTGTCGTCGGCGCGATCACCGCCACCTGCACCCCGGACATGGCGGCGACAAAGGCCGCACGCATCGCCACCTCGGTCTTGCCGAAGCCCACGTCGCCCACCACCAACCGGTCCATTGGGCGTCCAGCCTGGAGGTCCTCCAGCACATCCTCGATCGCGCGCAACTGGTCATCGGTCTCGATATACGGGAAGCGCGCGCAGAACCCATCCCACGCGCTTTCGGGCGGGTCGAACACGGGCGCGCGGCGGAGGGCGCGTTCTGCGGCAATGCGGATCAGCTGGTCGGCGATCTCGCGGATGCGCTGTTTCAGCTTCGCCTTCTTCGCCTGCCATGCCCCGCCGCCCAGCCGGTCCAGAAGCCCCTCTTCGTGCCCGAAGCGCGACAGCAGCTCGATGTTTTCCACCGGCAGGAACAGCCGGTCGCCGCCCGCGTATTCCAGCGCCAGGCACTCGTGCGGCGCGCCCATGGCGGTGATCGTCTCCAACCCCTTGTAGCGACCTACGCCGTGGTCCACATGCACCACCAGATCGCCGGGCGAGAGCGATTGCGCCTCGGTCAGGAAGTTCTCGGCCCGTTTGCGCCCGCGCGCACGTCCCACAAGGCGGTCGCCTAGTACATCCTGCTCGGAAACCACACTCAGGTCCGGGGCCTCGAACCCGGCATCCAGCGTCCAGACCGCCAGATACAGCCCCCCCGGCCCCTGCTTCGGCACCTCGGGCAGGTCGCGGGCGTCGGCGATGGGGCGCGCGCCCTCTGCGCCCCCATCCGCCAGAAGCCCCGCCAACCGCTCGCGCGCCCCTTCGGAATGGCTTGCCACAATGACATGGCCATGTCGGCGCCGGGCGCCCAGATGCGCGGCCAGCATCTCGAACAGGTTCACGCTTTCCTGCTGGCGCTCGGGGGCGAAGCTGCGCCCAGCCCGACCGCCCGCATCCAGCACCCCCGGCCCGGGCGCACGCGGCAGCGGGCTGAACTGCAGCACCCGGCGCGGGGCCAGCACGGCGTCCCATGCGGCTTCGTCGAGGTACAGAAGCTCCGGCGGACAGGGCTTGTAGACGGTGTCGATCCGTCCGCGCGCGCTCAGCGCCTCGTGGCGCGCGTCATACTGGTCTGTGATCGCGGCCCAGCGGGCAGCGCGGGCCGGGTCGATCTGGTCATCCATGGTGACCGGCACACCGGGCAGATAATCGAACAGGGTTTCCAGCCGCGTGTGAAAGAATGGCAGCCAGTGTTCCATCCCCTGATGCTTGCGCCCGGCGCTGACGGCCTCGTACAGCGGATCGGATTGCCCGGCGGCGCCGAACTCGGTGCGGTAGCGTTGGCGGAACCGTGCAATGGCGTCCGGATCAAGGATCACTTCGGACACCGGCGCCAGCTCGACCGTCTCCAGCTTTTCGATGGTGCGCTGGGTTTCCGGGTCGAAGCGGCGCGCACCATCCAGCACATCGCCGAACAGATCCAGCCGCACCGGGCCACCCGCGCCCGGCGGGTGGATATCGATGATGCCGCCGCGGATCGCATATTCGCCGGGCCCGGTGACGGTGGGCACAACATCGAACCCCATGCGCACCAGATAGTCGCGCAACCCCCGCTCGTCGATCCGCCGCCCCACCTGCGCCGTGAACGAGGCCCCCGCGACCACCGCGCGCGCGGGCACCCGCTGGCTGGCCGCCGACAGGGTGGTCAGCAGAACGAACGGCCCCGGCATCGCCCCCGCCGCCAGCGTCGCCAGAACCGCCATCCGCGCAGACGCCAGGCCCGGCGCGGGCGACACCCGGTCGTAGGGCAGGCAATCCCAGGCCGGGAAATGCAGCACCGGCAGGTCGGGCGCCATGAAGGCCAGCGCCCGGACCATCGCCTCGGCCCGCCGGTCGTCGCGGGCGACATGGATCACCGGCCCGCCCGCGCGTGCCACCTCGCGCCCCAGCAAACGTGCATCATACCCTTCCGGCGCACCACCCAGCAACAGGCGTTCACCGTTTCTGCCCGATGCACCCGTCATCCCGCGACCCCCGTAGCGCCGTTCCTGCACGTTC
>SKKS01000421.1 GCA_007123625.1 Paracoccaceae bacterium | reverse complement strand
TTTACACAGAAATTCCATCCACTCGGCGCCAACGAACGCGCGGTCGGCAAGCAGGAGGCGGATGGCTGTCGCCGGGAAATGCACGAGATGGCGCTCGATCAGAGCGATGCGCATGCCGGTACTCCAACCACCTCACCCTGGGTAGGCGGTCGAAACCGGGTAGTTGCTCGGTGTCGGAGGTTGTGCGGATTTCTGCGGATGCGAACGCAGATGGCAGGATGACCGCCAATGACGCCCTGATGATCCTGAAGATGGCCGCCAGGCTTGAGGAAAGCGCGCCAATACAGCTGTTTCGCTTCGGCGAGGAACACAGCACCCCGCACAGGCTTGGTGGCGATCATTGGCTCAGCGCATCCGACATTCTGGAGGCGCAGCCGGTGGACCTCAATGGTGTCGGCATCGGATCGCTTTCGACAGCGCCGTTTCTGGACGCCGCCTGTCTGGCTTCATGACCGATGGCCCGCGGCGGTGTCTTACCGACAGTGCCCGAGAACCTTTGCAAAGCGCTCAGGTTCCCGGCAGGGCGGGGTCGCCGGGTCGGTCAGGGGCAAGCGCGACATGGTTGCGCGCGACAGACATCGATTTCAGGATGGCATGCACCGGATCTCCCGGCTTGAGTGCCAGTTGATCAGCAGCGCGGCGGGTGATGCGGGCAAGGATTTCGTGCGCGCCCACGGCGATATGCACCATCACCGCCGGACCCGCGCCGGGCACGATTCGGGCGACCGTCCCGGCAATGATGTTCTGCGCCGAAAGTCCTTCGGGGCGAGTGCGCGCGACGATCACCTCGTGCGCCAGAATCCGCACGCGCACGCGGGTGCCCGGCGCGCCCGTGATCCCGGGCAGGAACAGCGGGCCGCCGACGGCTTCCAGCCGTGTCAGCCCGTCCGGCAGATGCGCGGCAACGGTCGCAGGCAGCATCACGGCCACTTCGCGGATCCCCATGGCGCGCAGCGCGTCCTGATCGGCCATCACTTCGGCTGTGGGGCCTTCGCGCACGATCCGGCCCGTCTCGATCACCGCCATCCGGTCCGCCAGAAGCTGCGCCTCGTTCATGTCGTGGGTCACAAGCACCACCGGCATCCGCAGGTGCGCGCGCAGCGCGATGATCTCGCCATAAAGCTTTTCACGCGTGGCCCGGTCCACCGCCGAGAATGGTTCGTCCAGCAAAAGCGCCTGCGGACGCCGTGCCAGCGCGCGGGCGACGGCGACGCGCTGCTGCTGGCCGCCCGAAAGCTGCGCAGGCTTGCGGTTCCCCAGCCCGGTCAGATTGACCAGCCCGAGGATGCGCGCGGCCTCGACCGCGCAGGCCCGATCCATGGCGGCCATGACGTTCTGCGCGGCCGTCATGTGCGGAAACAGGGCATAGTTCTGGAACACCACCCCCACACGGCGCCGGTGCGCAGCCAGATTGACGCCCGCACCAGTATCAAGCCATGCCACCCCGTCGACCCGCACCCGCGCCTCCGCAGGCCGCCAAAGCCCGGCGATCGTGCGCAGGATCGTGGTCTTGCCGGACCCGGAATGCCCCACAAGCGCCAGAAGCTCCCCCGGTGCCACAGACAACGCCACATCCAGCGGAATGGGCGCGTGTGCGCGCGCCATCACTTCAAGTCCCCTCATCCCAGCCGCCTGCCGACCCGCGCGGACAGCGCGAATGTCACAACGATGGTGACGAGCGAAATCGCCACCAGCACCGCGGACATCACCGCCGCCGACCCGGTGTCGAACGCCTGCACCCGGTCATAGATCGAAATCGCTATGGTCCGGGTCTCGCCCGGGATCGACCCGCCGACCATCAGCACGATCCCGAACTCACCCAGCGTATGCGCGAAGGTCAGCACCATCGCCGTCACCACGCCCGGCCAGGCCAGCGGCAGGTCCACCTTCCACAGCGACCGCCACGGCGACATGCCGCAACAAGCGGCGGCCTCGCGCACCTCGGCGGGGATGGCCTGAAACCCGCGCTGTGCAGGCTGGACCGCGAACGGCAGGTTGAAGATTACCGACGCCACCACCAGCCCCGCGAAGCTGAACACAAGTGGCCCCCCGAACAGCGCCTCCCACGCTTGCCCGATGGGCGCGTTGCGCCCGAACGCCACCAGCAGGTAGAACCCCAGCACCGTCGGCGGCAACACAAGGGGCAGCATCACCAGCGCCTCGACCAGCGGCTTGGCGCGGAACTGCCGGAACGCCAGGAACCGCCCCAGCAGGATCGACACCGGCAGCAGGATCGCCACGGTCCAGACCGCAAGCTGCAGCGACAGGGCCAGCGCGGTCCAGTCCATCGCCTATGCCCCCGGCAAATCGAAGCCGTACCGCGCCATGATCGCGCGCGCGGACGGCGCCATCAGATAGGCATAGAATGCCTCGGCCACCGGTCCCGCGCCCTGCAGCAGTGCCATGCGCTGGCGCAGGGGAGCGTGCATCTCCGCGGGGATAAGCGCATGGACCCCGCGCTGCGCGACCTGCGGCGCCAGCGCCAGCGAATAGGCGATGATCCCCCCTTCGGCATTGCCCGAAAGCGCGAACTGCGCCGCCTGGCTGACATTCTCGCCGATGACCAGAAAACGCTGCACCTCTTCCCACAACCCGCGTGCGACCAGCGCCTCGCGCGCGCGCATCCCATAGGGGGCGTGTTCGGGGTTGGCGATGGCAAAGCGCGTGATCTGCCCTGCCGACAACATCTCGGCCAGATTGATCAAGTCGGCGTCCGGCGTCAGCCTCGAGCCATGCGGCACCATGATCACGATCCTGCCAATGGCGTACAGATCGCCCTCATCGCGCGTCAGACCCTCGGCGTGCAGCTCGGCGATGAACTGCTCGTCGGCCGCCATGAAGATCTCGAACGGTGCACCCTCGCGGATCTGGCGCGCGAAGTTGCCGGTCGAACCCATCGACAGCCGCACCCGCATGCCCGTCTCGGCCTCGAAGGCGGCCGCGATCTCCTCCACCGCGAATTGCAGATCGGATGCGGCCGCGACGACCGGCACATCGTCCTGCGCCAGGGCCGACGCGGCGGTCAGGACAAGAAACGATATCGCCGCAAGAACATATCGAAGGCCGAAAGTGAACGGCATGGGCGTCTCCCTGATGATGGGTTTCGAAGAATATACCGCCCCAGAAAGGCCAGCCGCGCAAGCGTTATTTTTTCCCGGGAATATCCTTAAGCCGGGATTGCAGCGCCGCCAGCCGGGCGGCCCCCGCCTCGACCGCCTCGCGCTCGAAGGCGCGGTACAACGCCAGCACCTCGCGGCCCGCGTCGGTCAGCACGGCGCCACCGCCGCCCGGCCCGCCCCGCGTGCTTTCCACCACCGGCGCGCGAAACATCGCGTTCAGCGTACCGACCAGTTCCCACGCGCGCTTGTAGCTCATCCCCATCTCGCGCCCG
>SKKS01000310.1 GCA_007123625.1 Paracoccaceae bacterium | reverse complement strand
GGTTCGCGCATCCTGAAACCGCGCGCGCTCTGGTGGCCCCCGTGATCGCGATTGTCCCCGACACGACGGTGCCGGTGGGGACGGTGCTGGTGGATATCGGCGTGGCGCAGCGGATACTTGGGGCCGAAGGACGGCTGTCGCATCTGCTGATCAACCCCGATCAGCCGCAGGGGCTGGCGCCGATTGCACAGGTGGTGCCCGACCTGCGCCGGACCGACCCCGACGACAGCGCCGACCTTTCCGCGCTGACCGACAGCTTCCACCTGAACCTGACGGCTTTTGGTCTGCTGGCTTTTGCGGTGGGGTTGTTCATCGTTCACGCGGCGGTGGGGCTGGCCTTCGAGCAGCGCCGTGCCATGTTCCGGACCCTGCGTGCGCTGGGCGTGCCGTTGCAGCGGTTGTGCGCGGTGCTGGCGGCGGAACTGCTGGTGCTGGCGATGATCGCGGGCGCGGTGGGGCTTGTGCTGGGCTATGGGGTGGCGGCGGTGTTGCTGCCGGACGTGGCCGCCAGCCTGCGCGGGCTTTACGGCGCGCCGGTGGCGGGCGAATTGCGCTTCGATCCGGTCTGGGCGGGTGCGGGCATGGCCATGGCGCTGGGCGGCGCGATGGTGGCTGGCTGGCGCAGCCTTTGGCAGTTGTGGCACCTGCCGCCGTTGGCACCGGCCCAGCCGCGTGCCTGGGCGGTGGCTTCGGCCAAAGGGTTGCGGGGGCAGGCAGTGGTGGCGGCGGGCCTTGCGGTGGTGGCGGGTGCGCTTGCGCTCTGGGGGCAGGGGTTGGTGGCGGGGTTCGCGCTGCTGGCGGCGCTGCTGCTTGCGGCTGCGCTGGCGGTGCCGCCGGTGCTGGCGGTATTGATTTCGCTGGCGGGGCGGGGCGCGCGCGGGCCGCTGGCGGAATGGGTCTGGGCCGATGCGCGCCAGCAATTGCCACGCCTGTCGCTGGCGCTGATGGCGCTGATGCTGGCGCTGGCGGCGAATGTGGGGGTCAGCACCATGGTCGGCAGTTTCCGCGCGACCTTTGTCGGCTGGCTGGACCAGCGGCTGGTGGCTGAAGCCTATGTCACCGCCCGCGACGAGGCCGAGGCCGAGGCGCTGCGCGATTACCTGATCCCGCGTGTCGATGCGATCCTGCCTGTCTGGCGGACCGAGGCGACGGTCGTCGGGCAGCCCGCGCTGGTCTATGGTACTGTCGATCACGCCAGCTACCGCGACCACTGGCCGCTTCTGGCCAGCGCGCCCGACGCGTGGGACCGGCTGGCGGCGGGTGATGGCGTGCTGGTGAACGAGCAACTGGCGCGGCGCAGCAACCTGTGGCCGGGGGCAGAGGTGACGTTGCCTGGAGCGGGGGAATTCGCGGTGGTGGGGGTTTATTCCGACTACGGCAATCCGCTCGCGCAGGTCATGCTGGGAATCAATGCCTTTGCCGCGGCCTATCCGCAGGCGCCGCGCTTGCAGCACGCGCTGCGCCTGCCCGCTGACGAGGTGCCCGCGCTGCTGGCCGATCTGCAGGACCGGTTTGGCCTTCCGTCCACGCTGATGAGCGATCAGGCCAGCGCAAAGGCCCTGTCACTTGCGATCTTCGAGCGTACCTTTGCGGTGACACGCGCGCTGAACGTGCTGACGCTGAGCGTGGCCGCGCTGGCGTTGCTGGCCAGCCTTGCCACGCTATCGGGGTTGCGGCGGGTGCAGCTGGCACCGCTCTGGGCGCTGGGGCTGACCCGGCGGAAGCTGTCGGCGCTGGACATGGGGTGCACGCTGGCGCTCGCGGGGCTGACCGCGCTGCTGGCCGTGCCGGTGGGTGTGCTGCTGGCGCAGGTACTGCTGGCGGTGATCAACGTGCAGGCCTTTGGCTGGCGGTTGCCGCTGGTGCCGTTTCCCGGTGACTGGGCGCGGTTGGTGGGCTGGGCGCTGCTGGCAGCGGTGGCGGCCGCAGCGCTGCCCGCGCTGCGTTTCGTGCGTCGCCCACCGGGGGACCTGCTGCGGGTCTTCGCCGGCGGCGGTGGCTAGTGCGGGCGATGTTGTGGATTGTCCCGTCAACCACCGCGGGTCGCGGCGGAATTTACTTCCCCGCGCGAACATGCAAAACTCCGCCGCCTGTGCCGCTGGTCTGGAGGAAGAATGCGCAAGTTCCTGGTGGTGCTCGATGACAGCAGCGAATGCCGCAACGCCATCCGCTTTGCGGCCCTGCGCGCGGCCCACACGGGCTATGGCGTGCAGATCCTGTCGATCATCCCCCCCGAGGAATTCCAGCATTTCATGGGTGTCGCGGACCTGATGCGGGCCGAGGCCCGTGAGCGGATCGAGGCGCATTTCGAGGTCTACGCCAAATGGATGCGCGACCGGCAAGGGGTCACGCCAGAGCTGGTCATCCGCGAGGGCGATCCGGTGGAACAGCTCATGGCCCAGATCACCGAAGACCCCGAAGTGGGGATTCTGGTGCTTGGCGCCGGCACGGACAATCGCGGGCCGGGGCCACTGGTGACCCATCTTGCCAAGAATTCGGGCGCGCTGCCGGTGCCGGTGCTGATCGTGCCCGGCGATCTGACGCGCGAGCGGCTGGAAGAGATCGCGAAGGGTTGAGCGCGGCCCCTGTCAGTCGATGATCTCGTCCGGGTTCACCCCCCAGAGCGCGGACTTGTGCGCCCAGCCGCGGTTCGAATCGACCTGCAACCGGCACCATTGCGCATCGCATTGCAGCAGCCGCGCCACCACCCCGCGCTCCAGATAGGCCGTGACCATCGCGCCCTCGGCCGGTTGGGCGTGAAGTGCGGTCATGTCGCCGGTGACCAGCACGGTGCGCACGCCCGACAGCAGCGCATAATGCATCCAGCCGCCGTGGCCTTCGGAATCCTCGACCCGGCGCCAGTGCTCGTATTCCCCGGTCACCCGCAAGGGCATGTCCCGCAGCCGGTAGACCCAGTCGATCCGGTGCGTCGTGGCCGGCCCGCGCCGGGCATTGGCCTCGGACGCCTTGAGGGAAACGAAACGCGGCATCGGCAGATCGGTGACCGGCCCGCGCTGACCTGCGGCGGCCAGCGGATGCGCCAAGGCCAACAGCGCGGCAAGCGCCATCCAAAGCATGTTTTTCATCGGTTTCGCCTGTTTCTGGCCCTGACATGGGCCGCCTGATTACTGCACGCTCAAACCGGCGCTTGTTCCTTGCGCCGTTCTGCGCCACTTTGCCCCAAGGCGCGCGCCATGCAAAGCATTACGGAGGCCAGAATGCCCGCAGAACGTCTGAGTGTTGTCGTCACGCGACGGTTGCCCGAGGTAGTGGAAACCCGCCTTAAGGAACTGTTCAACGTCGAATTGCGCGACCCCGACGACAAGATGACGCGCGAGGAATTGGCCGCTGCCATCCGCCGGGCCGATGTGCTGGTGCCCACCATCACCGACCAGATCG
>SKKS01000222.1 GCA_007123625.1 Paracoccaceae bacterium | reverse complement strand
TTCTCGCTCTTTTCGGGCATCCCGGTCGAGCTGGAAGAGGCCGCATGGACATTGGGCTGCACGCGGCTGCAGGCGTTTATCAAGGTCGTGTTGCCGCTGGCGCTGCCCGGCATCATGGCCAGCGCGGTCTTTGCCTTCGTCATCTCGTGGAACGAGGTGTTTGCCGCAGCTGTGCTGACCATCGAGAACCGCACGCTGACCGCGTTCCTGCTGCAATCGCTCAATGTCTCGCCTTTGCCGTTGAAATTCGCGGGCGGGGCCGCGCTGGTGCTGCCCGCGCTGATTTTCATCTTTGCCGTGCGCAAGTATCTGTTCGCGATGTGGGGCATCGCCAATCGGTAAGGGGAGGGGCCAATGGCCGAAATTGTCATCAAGGGCGTGGCCAAACGTTTTGGCGCATTCACAGCGCTGCACTCCGTGGATCTGACCATTGCGGATCAGGAGTTCATGGTGCTTCTGGGTGCATCCGGCTGTGGCAAGACCACGCTTTTGCGCATTATCGCAGGGCTGGAGACCCCCAGTCAGGGCGAGGTCTGGATCGGGGGACGGCGCGTCGATCACCTGCCGCCACGCGAACGCGGCATTGCGATGGTGTTCCAGAACTACGCGGTGTTTCCGCATCTGACCGTGTACGAGAACATCGCCTTTGGGCTGCGCATGGCGAAGCTGCAGCAGGCCGAGGTGGAACGGCGGGTAACACGCACGGCAGAGTTGATGCATATCGAACAGCTCCTGAAGCGCTATTCCGGAGAGCTGTCGGGCGGGCAGCGCCAACGGGTGGCCGTGGCGCGTGCACTGGCGATGGAGCCCGATGTGATCCTGATGGACGAGCCGCTGTCCAATCTGGATGCGCTGCTGCGACTGGAGATGCGCGCCGAGTTGAAGGGCGTACTGGCGGAATCCAAGACCACCACGATCTATGTCACCCATGACCAGGTCGAGGCCATGTCGCTGGCCGACCGGATCAGCGTGATGAATGGCGGCTATATCGTGCAGGCCGACCGCCCGACCGAAGTCTATCGAAACCCCGCTGCGCGCTTTGTCGGCAGCTTCATCGGCAATCCGCCGATGAATTTTCTGCCTGCGCGGAACGAAGGCAATGGCCGCTGGCATGTAGCCGGACAGGATTTCGAGGGCCCTCAGGCGCAGGCGGCGGAATTTGCCATTCGACCGGAGGACCTGCATCCGGCACAGAACGGGCTGCGCGCCGAGGTGCGCGTGGTGGAGCCGCTGGGGCCCCATACGCTTGTCACGGCGCAGGTGGCAGGCCAGCCGTTCCGCGCCATTTTGGAAAGCGACAACCAGATCAAACCGGGCGAGGAGATCACCCTTGCCCCCATCCCCGACCGCATCCGCTGGTTTGACCCCGAAACCCAGAAGGCCATCGCATGACCGACGCGCTGCAATCCGCCGCCATCAAGATCCTCAAGACAAATGATCGTGGCAGCTATACCGTGCCCACAAAGGGGCTCTATCCGTTCCAGTGGAACTGGGATTCCTGCCTGACCGCGCTTGGCCAGCGCCACTTCGACCCCGCCCGCGCCCTGACCGAGATTGAAACGCTGTTCGCGCATCAGTGGCCTTGCGGGATGGTGCCCCACATCATCTTTCATGCGCGCGATGACGGCTATTTTCCTGGCCCAGATGTCTGGGATTGCGGCCGCCCTGTGCCCACCAGTGGCATTACCCAACCCCCTGTCGCAGGCTTTGCGCTGAAGCGCCTGTTGGACAGCGCGCCGGAATTGCGCACACAGGCGGGTCCGCTTGTGGTAAAGATCACGGCCTGGCACCGATGGTTCCATGCCACCCGTGACCCGCAAGGCAGTGGGCTTGTGGCGATCATTCATCCGTGGGAATCGGGGCGCGACAATTCGGTGGACTGGGATATTCCGTTCGAACGCGTGCCGACGGCGGGCGTTGCCCCCTATACGCGGCGCGATACGCAGCATGCCGATCCGGCGCACAGACCCACGAAAGAGCAATATGACCGCTATATCTGGCTGGTCGAACGGTTCCGGGGTCTGGGCTGGCAGACAGACCGATTGCATGACGCGTCGCCGTTTCAGGTGGTCGATCCGGGGTTCAATGCCATTCTGATCCGATCCTGTCTGGATCTGGCGGAACTGGCGGAAGATTTTGGTGAGTCGGCGCTGGCGCAGGAAAATCGCGCACTCGCTGACACGGCTCTGGCCGCCCTTGATACGCTTTGGTCCGAGGCGCGCGGACAGTACCTTTGCCTTGATCGCATCACGGGGGCGCTGATCGACAGCCCATCCTCGGGCGGTTTGCTGACCGCTTTCGCGCCGATACCGTCGAAACACGCCGCCCGAATCGCCGCCACGATTGACGCGCGCGGCACGCGCTTTCGCGTGGCAAGCCATGCGCCAGATGCCGCAGGATTCGACGCCAAGCGCTACTGGCGCGGACCGATCTGGCTGGTCGTCAATTACATGATCGCCGACGGGCTGTCGCGCGCGGGCGAAGCGGATGCGGCAGCACGGATCATCCGCTCCAGTCTGGATCTGATCCGCAACAGCGGGTTTGCGGAATACTATGACCCGCTGACGGGTGAACCGCTTGGCGGCACGCAGTTCACCTGGACCGCCGCAATGGTGCTGGAGTTTCTGCTGCGTGAACACGTTGCATGAGGCGCTACCGGATCACTGCTGCAATCGATGACGCAGACGACATGATACGCCAGGATGGCCCTGCATCGCCGCCTTTTGCCTGTTTGCGCAGCAGGGATCTGTGTTGCGCTGGGCCTCAGCAGCACCGGGCTGGATTCTTTTCGGTGTTATCAGGTCCTTGTGCAGCAGCTGATCGATGTCGCCGTGCGGCGGTGCACAGGTCATCAAGCGGCGCAGATTTGTCAGCTGCGGCTCCGGTCCAACCGGTCCCTGAGCTGGAAATAGCGACCGATCAGTGGCAGGAACCACGGGTTGCCGCCATACAGCGGATGGCCGGGCAAAGGGCGCTCGAAACGGCTGACATGGCTGGCGTTTCCGGCAATCTTCTTGCCGAGGTAGTCACCCAGATACGTCATCATCGCGACACCGCTGCCGTTGCAGCCGAGCGCAAAATGCACGCCATCCTCTTCGCCGACGTGCGGGATTGAATCCAGGGTAAAGGCGATCCGCCCCGACCAGGCATAGGCGACATTGATCCCCTTCAGGTCCGGCAGGCGCTCGATCATCATAGGGTAAAGCGAGCGGGCGTGATCGATGGCGCTTGCGGTGCTGAAACGCCCGCGCCCGCCGAAAAGCACACGCTTTCCGTCTGGCGTAAGTCGGTAGTACGAGCGGATCCTGGGGCTGTCGTTGACGTAGCGGTTGGTTGGGAACAGGTGGCGGGCCATCCCATCGGGAAGCTCTTCGGTAACGATGATGTTGCTGAACACCG
>SKKS01000054.1 GCA_007123625.1 Paracoccaceae bacterium | reverse complement strand
CTGCCGGTGTTTGTTGCGGGCGGCGGGATGGTGTTCCTGACCGGGCCGACGGCGGGGTTCTTGTTCGGGTTCGTGGCGCTGGCGTATCTGGCCGGTCTGGCGGTTGAGCATGGCCTTGCGCGCGGTGTGCTGCGTACGGGCGTGGTGGCGATCGCGCTGACGCTGGCGCTTTATGTGCCGGGCGTGCTTTGGCTGACCGCAATCACGCCGCTGGACGTACAGGGCGCGATCAACGTGGGCATGCTGCCATTCGTGGCAGGCGATGTGATCAAGGCCGCGATGGCGGCGCTGATGGTCACCGGCGCATGGGCCGTGCTGCGCGCGCGCAAGGGCTGATCGCGCGGCGCCACGGCGGATTTATAAACGGAAGAAGGGGGGCTTTCTGCCCCCCTCTTTGCCTTGAGGCAAATTCACCCCCCGAGGATATTTTTGCACAGATGATCAGGACGGCGGCACCGCGGGGTCGGGTGTCACATCGAGAAGCTGATGCCGCAGCCGCAGCTGGAGCTGGCGTTGGGATTGTTGATGATGAAGCGCGCGCCGATCAGTTCCTCGGCGAAGTCGATCTCGGCGTTTTCCAGAAACGGCAGCGAAACGGGATCGATCAGCACCCTTTGTCCGTCCTTTTCCAGCACAAGGTCGTCTTCGGCGGGGTCATCGAACCGGATGTCGTATTGAAACCCCGAGCACCCGCCACCATCGACTGCGACCCGAAGCGCAAGGCTGTCGCCGCTATCCTCGGCGATTTCCGCGAGGCGGGCGAAGGCGCGGTCTGTGACGCGCGGGGGAAGGGTAAGGTGCATGCGGGGGACCTGTGCGCTTTTTCCGATCAATCTGCTTGGGTATATAATGCGCTTGCGGCGCGCGGGCAAGCGTTGCCCTGCAGGACAACGCCTCGCAACGCAGGAGGCCGATCATGCTGAAACCCTATGCCGCGCAGCCGGACCGGTCGCGCGGGCGGCTTTATCCCGAGAAGGTCAGCACCTTCCGCTCGCCTTTCCAGCGGGACCGCGACCGGATCATCCATTCCAGCGCCTTCCGGCGGCTGAAGCACAAGACGCAGGTGTTCATCGAGCACGAGGGCGATTACTACCGCACGCGGCTGACCCATTCGATCGAGGTGGCGCAGGTGGCGCGCACGCTGGCCGGGGCGCTGGGGCTGAACACCGATCTGGCCGAAGCGATTGCGCTGGCCCATGATCTGGGCCACACCCCCTTTGGCCACACCGGCGAAGAGGCGCTGGAGCGCCTGATGGCGCCGTACGGTGGGTTCGATCATAACGCCCAGGCGCTGCGGATCGTCACTTCGCTGGAGCGACATTACGCCGATTATGACGGGCTGAACCTGACGTGGGAGACGTTGGAGGGAATTGCCAAGCACAACGGTCCGCTGGTTGACAGTGACGGGACCCCGCGCAAGGGGCCGCTGCCCTATGCACTGGCGGAGTACAATGCCCGGCACAAGCTGGAACTGCACACTCACGCCAGCGCCGAGGCGCAGGTTGCGGCGATTTCCGATGACGTCGCCTATAACCACCACGACCTGCACGACGGGCTGCGTTCGGGCCTGTTCACCGAAGCCGACCTGATGGAGTTGCCGATCACCGGCCCGGCCTTTGCCGAGGTGGATGCGCTTTATCCGGGGCTGGAGCCGATGCGGCGGCGGCACGAGGCGTTGCGCCGGGTGTTCGGGCTGATGGTCGAGGATGTTCTTGCCGTGGCAGCCACCCGGCTGGGGCCCGCCGCGCCCGCCAGTGCCGAGGAGGTGCGCGCGCTGGGGGTGACGATCATCCGGTTCAGCGACCGGCTGTTCCGCGAGTTGAAGGTGATCCGCCAGTTCCTGTTCACGCGCATGTATCGCGCGCCTTCGGTCGTGGCGATGCGCGCCGAGGTGACGGCTATGGTGGACGAGTTGTTCCCGCTTTACATGGCGCGGCCCGAATTGCTGCCCGCAGAATGGCGTCGCGATGTCGAGGTCGCGCAGGGCGACACCGAACTGGCGCGGATCGTGGCGGATTATGTGGCGGGGATGACCGACCGCTTTGCCATCCAGGAACATGCACGCCTGGTCAAGGGCCTGTCGGTTGAAGAAATCCACGCGCTTCCGGGCAAGGCGCTGCGCGGGCGCTGAGCCGGGCTTGCCGCGCTGCGGCGTTGACGCTAGCGTTCACACTGGAGGTGGCCCATGCGTGTCGATGTGTTCAGTGCCAAGCCCTATGACCATGTGTTTCTGCGCGCGGCGGGGCAGGGCGCGCATCTGGACTGGCGCTTTCACGAGGCCCGGCTGACCCCGGACACGGCGCGGCTGGCCGAAGGGGCGGGCGCGGTCTGCGCCTTTGTTAACGACGATCTGGGCGGCGATGTGATCGGACAGCTCGCCGCGATGGGCGTACGGCTGATCGCGCTGCGCTCGGCCGGGTTCAACCATGTGGACCTGCGCGCGGCGTGCGCGGGCGGGCTGTCGGTGGCGCGGGTACCGGCCTACAGCCCGCATGCGGTGGCCGAACACACGCTGGCGCTGATCCTGACGCTGAACCGCAAGACGCACCGCGCTTGGAATCGGGTGCGCGAGGGGAATTTCGCGCTGGACGGGCTGATGGGGTTCGACCTGCATGGCAAGGTTGCGGGGATCGTGGGAACCGGGCTGATCGGCACGGTGCTGGCGCGCATCCTGCGCGGCTTCGGCTGCGAGGTTCTGGCCTTCGACCCGCAGCCCAGTGCGGACTGCGAAGCGCTGGGCGTACAGTATGTGGATCTGGCCGATCTGTGGGCGCAGGCGGACATCATCACGCTGCAATGCCCGCTCACGCCCGCCACGCATCATCTGGTCGATGACGCCGCCATTTCCGCCATGAAACGCGGGGTGATGCTGGTCAACACCTCGCGCGGGGCGGTGGTGGACACGCGCGCGGTGATCCGGGGCCTGAAATCCGGGCATATCGGCGCGCTGGGCCTCGATGTCTACGAGGAAGAGGGGGATCTGTTCTTCGAGGACCTGTCCGCAAGCTATATCCCCGATGACGTGTTCGCGCGGCTGCTGACCTTTCCCAATGTGCTGGTCACCGGGCATCAGGGGTTCTTTACCCGCGAGGCGCTGGCCGCGATTGCCGAAACCACGGTCGAGAACATCATCAGCTTTGCCCGGGACGGTACGCCACGCCACCCGGTGACCTTGCCGGACTGAGATGCAGTCGGCGCTCTCTGCGCTGCCGCTGGGGGTGGTGCTGGCGGCTATGGTGATGTTGCGCTGGCCCGCGGCGGCGGCAGGCGCGGCGGGTTTGGGCGTGGCGGTGGCGGTCTGGCTGGCGCTGGGCATGTCCGGCGGCGTGGGTGTCCTGCCCGGCGCTGGGGCCGAGGCGCTGAGCGGCACGCTGGTGATCTTGTGGATCATCCTGCCCGCGCTGGCGATTT
>SKKS01000371.1 GCA_007123625.1 Paracoccaceae bacterium | reverse complement strand
CGGCGCGGGCTTGCCCGCGCCGCCCGGCCCAACCGCCGGGGTGCATCTTCGATGCATGGCGGCGGGCGGGAGAACCGGTCACACCCGCGCACCGCCCGACGTTGCTGCAGGGGGCCGCCCGGCTTCGGTTTCCAGCGACAGCGCGGTGGTGAACTTGATCTCCTCCATCGATAGCAAGGCGGTCACGTTGTAGATCTTCACCTCCGAGATCAGCGCCTGGTAGAACGTGTCATACGCCCGCGCGTTGGTCACCCGTACCTTGAGGATGTAGTCGATATCGCCCGCCAGCCGGTGCGCCTCAAGCACTTCGGGGCGCGCGCGCACAGCGCGCAGGAACCGCGCCTGCCAGTCGGCTTCATGCTCCGAAGTGCGGATAAGCACAAAGAAACACGCCTCCAGTCCCAGCGCCTCGGCCTCCAGCAGCACCGTCTGGCGCCGGATCACGCCGGCCTCGCGCATCTTGCGGATGCGATTCCACACCGGTGTCTTGCTCGACCCCACCTTGCGCGCGATCTCGTCCAGCGACTGGCTCGCATCGTCTTGCAACTCGCCCAGAATCCGCCGGTCCAGGTCATCCAGTCGCGCCGCCATCTGCTATCCTCCGCTTGCCCATGAACTCCGCCGCACTTAGGGAAGATTTCCCAAATGAGCAATCAAGAACCGATCAATACGGTCCAATATTCCGGTTCGATCTGTTTTCAGCTTGCTGCAGCGGCCCGTGTGCCGTATCCCCGTGCACGGCAACCTTGATTCAGGTCATGGCCGCCCGTCATCGGCGGGATCAGGGTACGCCCGCCGCGTGATTGCGCGGCAAGGATATTCGTTGCAAGATGACCGCAAAAGCAGGGCAGCCCTTATGACAGACCTCAGCAAGATCACTCCCGCCGCCAAAGCGCTGCCCGATGCCCAGATCGTCACCGGCGTGACGCACTGGACGGACCGGCTGTTTTCCTTCCGGTGCACCCGCCCGCGCAGCCTGCGCTTCCGGTCCGGGGAATTCGTGATGATCGGGCTCTTGGGCGACAACGGCAAGCCCCTGCTGCGCGCGTATTCCATCGCCTCGCCATCCTGGGACGAAGAATTGGAGTTCTATTCCATCAAGGTGCCCGACGGGCCGCTGACCTCGCGCCTGCAGCATATCCAGCCCGGCGACGAGATCATCCTGCGCCCCAAACCCGTGGGCACGCTGGTGCTGGATGCGCTGCTGCCGGGCAAGCGGCTGTGGTTCTTCGCCACCGGCACCGGCGTCGCGCCCTTTGCCAGCTTGCTGCGCGACCCCGACACCTGGGAGAAATACGACCATGTCATCCTCATGCACACCTGCCGCCAGGCAGCTGAACTCGAATATGGCCGGCAGCTGGTCGAAAGCCTGCCAGGCGACCCGCTGATCGGGGAATTTGTGGGCGACAAGCTGCGCTACTATCCGACCACCACACAGGAAGAGACACCGCTCATGGGTCGGATCACCGACAATCTGGCATCGGGCAAGGTATTCGCCGACCTTGGCATCCCACCGCTGGACCCGGCGACCGACCGGGGCATGGTCTGCGGATCGCTGGCATTCAACACCGACATGAAGGCAGTGCTCGAAGCCGCCGGGCTGCGCGAGGGCGCCAACAGCGACCCGGCGGAGTATGTTGTGGAAAAAGCCTTCGTCGGATGATGCGCGCGGGCAGTGGGTGCGCAGCAGGGTGAATGCGCCACAACGTGACGCCCGCCCCCCTGCCCCGGCAGAACCCTCGCCCGGCAAACCGCCGACGGCGTGAGCGAACGCCGCGCCAGCCCCCCGCACACGATATGTGGCACATTCGGCCCCGCCGCCTGCGACCACCGCTTGCAGCCGGATGCGTTTTCGCGGCACTCTGACACCACGGTCCGCCCATGCGACACGCGCACAGGGCAACCCGTGCGCGGCGCGCGCGGGTGGTCGCAGGCACGCACAAACAGACGCGCACAACCACTGATGCAGGCACAGGAGCCATAATGATACCAGTTCAGGGGGTCGAGGGACGCCGGGTCGCCGTTCTGGGGTTGGGCCGGTCGGGGCGGGCCACCTGCGCGGCCCTGGCCGCCGGGGGCGCCGAGGTGCTTGCATGGGACGACAGCGCCGAGCGCCGCGCGGAGGCCGCCGCAGATGGCGTGGCGCTGCACGATCCCGCGCGGGCGACGTGGGCAGAGGTTGCGATGCTGGTCACCTCGCCCGGAATTCCGCATCTTTACCCCGCCCCGCATCCGGTGATCGCGGCAGCACAGGCCGCCGGGGTGCCCGTGGACAATGACATCGGGCTGTTCTTTCGCAGCCTCGCCACGGAACAGACCGCGACATTCGACTCCCCGCCGCGCGTGATCGCTGTGACCGGGTCAAACGGAAAATCGACCACCACGGCGCTGATCCAGCATATCCTGACCGAATCGGGGCTGGTGTGCCAGATGGCGGGCAATATCGGGCGCGGCGTGCTGTCCATCGACCCGCCCGGCGACGGCGGCGTGGTCGTGCTCGAGCTGTCAAGCTACCAGACCGAACTTGCTCGCGCGCTGACACCGGACATCGCGGTGTTTACCAATCTCACGCCCGACCATCTGGACCGGCATGGCGGCACGGGTGGATACTTCGCTGCCAAGCGGCGCCTGTTCGCCGAGGGCGGGCCAGACAGGGCCGTGATCGGCGTTGATGAACCCGAGGGCCGGTTTCTGGCCGGGCAACTGGCCGAAGCGCCCGAAGACCTGCGCGTGATCCGCGTGTCATCCGGGCAGAAACTTGTGGGTCCGGGCTGGAACGTCTTCGCGCGCAAGGGGCATCTGGCGGAATACCGGCGTGGGCGGCAGGTGGCGTCGGTGGACCTGCGGCCGATGGCGGGGCTGCCTGGGGCGCACAACCATCAGAACGCCTGTGCCGCATGGGCGGCGGCACGGGCGCTGGGGCTGGCGCCGCGCACCATCACCGGGGCGCTGGAAACCTTTGCCGGGCTGCCGCACCGCAGCCAGCTTGTGGCAGAGGCCGGAGGCGTGCGCTTCATCAACGATTCAAAAGCGACCAACGTCGACGCCGCCGCACGGGCATTGCAGGCCTTCGGACGCGTCCGCTGGATCGCGGGGGGCCTGGGCAAGGACGGCGGAATTGCCGCGCTGGCCCCGCATCTGGGATCGGTGGTCAAGGCCTATCTGATCGGCCATTCGGCACGCGAATTCGCGTTGCAGCTGGGCGCAACCCCGCATGTGCTGAGCGAAACCATCGATGCCGCCGTCGCACAGGCCGCATCCGAGGCTGAGCCGGGCGACGTGGTGCTGCTGGCGCCGGCCGCCGCCAGCTTCGACCAGTTCCCGGATTTCGAGAAACGCGGTGAAGCATTCGTCGCCGCCGTGAACGCATGGCTGGCCGCCCGATGACGGCGGTGCCGGGGGGCGGAGGGG
>SKKS01000434.1 GCA_007123625.1 Paracoccaceae bacterium | reverse complement strand
GCCGGAGCGACGTGCCGAAATTCGTGGACTGGTACATGGACGGCAAGATCGAGATCGACCCCATGATCACCCACAAGCTGACGCTGGACCAGATCAACGACGGGTTCGATCTGATGCACGAAGGCAAGTCGATTCGGGCGGTGGTGGAGTTCTGAGCCATGGCACAGGCTGTCGATTTCTGGGTGTCGATCGGCAGCACCTATTCCTGCCTGACGGTCATGCGGCTGCCCGAGGTTGCCCGCATGGCCGGGGTAACGGTCACCTGGCGTCCTTTCGACGTACGCCGGATCATGCTGGCGCAGAACAACATCCCGTTCCGGGACAAGCCGGTCAAGGCCGCTTACATGTGGCGCGACATCGAACGCCGCTCTCAGAAATACGGGCTGAGCCTGCGCCTTCCCGCGCCCTATCCGCTGGCCGAGCTGACTTTCGCCAATCAGGTCGCGCTTGTCGGCTGCGCCGAAGGCTGGGGCGAGGATTACATTCGCGCAGCCTACAGGCTTTGGTTCACCGAAGGGCTGGAACCGGGGCAGGAGCCTGCCTTGGGCCTGGCGCTAGAGGCCATCGGCCAGGACCCCGCGCGGGTGCTGACCAAGGCGCGCAGCACCGCAGCCGCCGCGCGGCTGGAAGCGGAAACCGACCGCGCGATGGAGCTCGGGGTGTTCGGGGCGCCCAGTTTCGTGGTAGGGTCCGAGGTATTCTGGGGCGATGACCGTCTGGAAGACGCGCTTGACTGGGCGCGGGACGGACGACTTGGCTGAGGTCACGCTACGCCTGGCGACCGAAGCCGACCACCCCGCGCTTTGGTCAATGCTGGAGCCGGTGTTTCGCGCGGGCGACACCTATGCAGTGGACCCCGGGATCGGACGCGAGGCGGCGCTGGCATTCTGGTGTGGCGGCACGCACCGGGCGTTCGTGGCCGAAGCGGATTGCGAATGGCTGGGCAGCTATTATATCTGCCCGAACCAGCAGGGCGGCGGGGCGCATGTGTGCAATTGCGGTTTCGTCACCGCGACGGCGGCGCAGGGGCGCGGGGTCGCCCGGGCCATGCTGGTCCATGCGCTGGACACCGCGCGCGCCCTTGGTTTTGTGGCGATGCAGTTCAATTTCGTCGTCGAAACCAACACGCGGGCCGTAAAGCTGTGGCAGGCGCACGGCTTCGACGTGGTGGGCCGCCTGCCCGGCGCCTTCCGTCATCCGGCACAGGGCATGGTGGATGCGCTGGTGATGTACCGCAGGCTCTGATACGAGCCGCTGGAAAGCAGGGGGGCAGCCCCCGTCGCTGATCGATTCTTGAACCGGTGGCGAATCAATCGGCGACCCCCCGGAGTATTTTCGGCAAGATGAAGGGGGCTGTCGTTTTCTGATCTGGAGGAACGGGCCACATGGCACGCGCAGGCATTCCGCTTCTGGCGGTTCTTATCGACGCAGACAATTCCTCGCCCCGCTGGGTCGAGGCGATCTTCGAGGAAATCGCCAGTCTGGGTGAGGCCAGCGTTCGGCGCATCTATGGCGATTTCTCGCGCGCGCAGATGTCGGGCTGGCAGGACAAGCTGCCGTCACTGGCACTGGTGCCCCACCACCAGCCCGCCAATACGGTGGGCAAGAATTCCAGCGACATCGCGCTGGTGATCGATGCTATGGACCTGTTGCATTCCGGGCGGTTCGACGGGTTCGTGCTGATCAGTTCGGACAGCGACTTCACGCGGCTGGCCAGCCGCATCCGCGAACAGGGGCTGGATGTCTATGGCATCGGCCAGCAAAAGACGCCCGAGGCGTTCCGCAAGGCCTGCAAGCGGTTCATCTTTGTGGAGAACATCCTTCCCGATGCCGAGCCCGAGACCCGCAAGCGCGCCACCAAGGTGTCGCCCGCCGATGCCGTGCCGCTGATCCGGGCGGCGATGCAGGCCATCGACAAGGACGCCGAGTGGTATTCGCTGGGCCCTGTGGGCCAGTATATCGTCGCCGCCAACCCCGAGTTCGACAGCCGCAACTATGGCTGTGTGAAGCTGAGCGAGCTGGTGCGCGTTGCGGGTCCGTTCGAGGTGCGCAAGGGGCCCGGCAACACCATGCAGTTGCGCGACAACGGATGATTGCAGGGCGCTGAATTCCGGGGGCTGATCACTGGACAGACGCGCCGCCCCCTCATATGTGCGAACGATCATGGCAAAGAAACCCGACCTCAACTACAAAGTGATCGCCGAGAACCGGCGCGCGCGGCATGACTACGCAATCGAGGAGGACCTTGAGTGCGGCATCATGCTCATGGGGTCCGAGGTGAAGTCGCTGCGCAGCGCCCGCGCCAACATCGCCGAAAGCTACGCTTCGGTCGAGAACGGAGAGTTGTGGCTGATCAACGGCTACATTGCGCCTTATGCGCCTGCGCGCACCTGGGGGCATGACGAGCGGCGCAAGCGCAAGCTGCTGGTCAACAACCGCGAACTGGCAAAGCTGTGGTCCGCCACACGGCGCGAGGGCATGACGCTGATACCGCTGGTAATGTATTTCAACCATCGCGGGCTGGTGAAGCTGAAAATCGGCATCGCCAAGGGCAAGAAGCTGGCCGACAAGCGCGCGACCGACGCCAAGCGCGATTGGGACAAGCAGAAGCGGCGGTTGCTCAAGGAACGCGGCTGAGCGTTCGCGGGCCATGGGCCGCAAAGACGATCCGTAAACAAATGGGGATGGCCGGGCCAGAGTTGGTGCGGTGAAGGGTCGTGCGCGCTGATCAAGTTTTTCCTTGCTATTTCAAAAATTGGTTATATTTTTTGACCAATACGGATATGCCCGATACAGGGCCCGACACAGGTCGATACGCAGGGAGGATGCACCTTGGACATGCCGCAACCCGACGCAGGCATTCTGGACCACCGGGACCGGATCATCGCGCGCCTGCTGGCTGTGTTGCCTGCCGAGGCCGTGATCCACGACGCACATGCGATCCGCGCCTATGAATGCGATGCCCTGACCGCGTACCGCTGCCCACCGCTGGCCGCTGTGCTGGCGACCACCACAGCCGAGGTCGCCGCCGTGATGCGCATCTGTCACGAAGAAGGCGTGCCGGTGATCCCGCGCGGGTCGGGCACGGGGCTTGCGGGCGGGGCGCTGCCGACCGCTGACAGCGTGTTGCTGGGCGTGGCCCGGATGCGCGATGTTCTGGAAATCGATTACGCCAACCGCTTCGTGCGCGTGCAGACCGGGATCACCAACCTTGCGGTGACCGGCGCGGTCGAAGGCGACGGGTTCTTCTATGCCCCCGACCCGTCGTCGCAACTGGCCTGCGCGATTGCAGGCAACATCGCCATGAATTCTGGCGGGGCGCATTGCCTGAAATACGGGGTGACGACCAACAACCTGCTGGGGGTGACGGCGGTCCTGATGGACGGCACCGTGATCGAGCTTGGCGGCGCGCATATGGATGCGCCGGGGCTGGACCTTCTCGGGGTCATCTGCGGGTCCGAGGGGCAGCTTGCGGTGGTGACCGAGGCGGTGCTGCGCATCCTGCCCAAGCCCGAAGGGGCGCGCCCGGTGCTGATGGGGTTCGATTCGTCGGAAGTTGCCGGCGCCTGCGTGTCGGACATCATCAAGGCGGGTGTGCTGCCGGTGGCGATCGAATTCATGGACCGCCCCTGCATCCGCGCCTGTGAGGATTTTGCCAAGGCGGGCTACCCCGATTGCGAGGCGCTGCTGATCGTCGAGGTCGAGGGCTCAGACGCCGAGATCGACGAACAACTGGGCCTGATCAAGCAGATCGCCCGCCGCCATGACCCGATGGAGTTGCGCGAAGCCACGTCGGACGACGAAGCCAAGCGCATCTGGCTGGGCCGCAAGTCGGCGTTCGGGGCCATGGGGCAGATCAACGACTATATCTGCCTGGACGGCACTATTCCGGTGTCGGAACTGCCGCGGGTACTGCGCCGCACGGCGGAACTTTCGCGTGAATTCGGGCTGGAGGTCGCCAATGTGTTCCACGCGGGCGACGGCAACATGCATCCGCTGATCCTGTTCAACGCCAACAAGCCCGGGGATCTGGAAATCGCCGAGGCACTGGGCGCCGAGATCCTCAAGTTCTGCGTCGAGGTGGGCGGCTGCCTGACCGGCGAGCATGGTGTGGGGATCGAAAAGCGCGACCTGATGACGGTGCAATACGGGCCGGACGATCTGGATGCGCAGATGCAGGTGAAGGATGCGTTCGATCCGCGCTGGCTTCTGAACCCGGCCAAGGTGTTCCCGCTGGACGTCAGTTCCGGGCGGCGCGTGGCGTGAGCAGGAGATCGGAGGGCTGCCGCCCCCCGAACCCCCCGCCCCAAGGGGGCCGTCTGCCCCCTTGGGAAACCCCCGAGAGTATTTTGAGCAAGATGAAGGAACGCGCCCGATGCGTCCGACAACCGAAACCGAACTGGCCGAAGCAATCCGGGGGGCAACCGGGCCGTTGGTCGTGCGCGGTGGCGGCACCCGTCGGCCAGGGCGGCCCGTGACCGGCGCGGTGCTGGAAACCGGGGAACTGCTTGGCATCACGCTTTATGATCCGGGCGCGCTGACATTGGTGGTGCGCGCAGGCACACCACTGGCCGAGGTCGAGGCCGCGTTGCGAGCCGATCATCAGATGCTGCCGTTTGAGCCCATGGATCACCGCGCCCTGCTGGGCACCGAGGGCACGCCCACCATTGGCGGGGTGGTGGCGGCCAATGTGTCGGGACCGCGGCGGGTGACAGCGGGGGCCTGCCGGGACAGCATGATCGGCGTGCGCTTCGTCGATGGCACGGGCCGTGTGATCCGCAACGGCGGACGGGTGATGAAGAACGTCACCGGCTATGACCTGGTCAAGCTGATGGCGGGAAGCTACGGCACGCTTGGCGTGGTGTCCGAAGTCGCCTTCAAGGTGTTACCGATCCCCGAGGCCGAAGTTTCGCTGGCGCTGGACGGGCTGGACCCGGGCGCCGCGGTGGCGGCGATGGCAGCGGCCCTGGGGTCGCCCTATGGGGTCAGCGGGGCGGCGCGCGAACCCGGCGGTCGGGTGCTGTTGCGGCTCGAGGGGCTGGCCGGATCGGTCGCACACCGGGTACAGGCGCTGGCCGCGGTGCTGGGCCCGTTCGGCACCTGCGCGCGAATCGAAGCGGCAGGTAGCCGCGCGTCCTGGGCGGCGATCCGCGATGCGGCGGCGCTGGGACCGGTCGAAGGCGACGTCTGGCGTGTGTCGGTCAAGCCATCGGACGCGCCCGACGTGCTGGCCCGCGCAGGCGGCACGGCGCTGATGGACTGGGGCGGCGGGCTGGTCTGGGTGGTGCAGCCCGAAGGCACGGACCTGCGCGCGAAACTGGACGGCATCGGCGGCCATGCGACGCTTGTGCGCGCTTCAGAGGCCACACGCGCGCGCCTGCCGGTGCTCCATCCGGAACCGGAACCGCTGGCGCGGCTGGCAGCGGGGTTGCGGGCGAAATTCGATCCGCGCGGGGTGTTGAACCCCGGATTGATGGGCTGAGGAACACGCCATGCAGACGACTTTCACGCCCGAGCAACTGGCCGATCCCGCGACGGAACGCTCGAACCAGATCCTGCGCGCCTGTGTCCATTGCGGGTTCT
Source organism: Paracoccaceae bacterium (assembly GCA_007123625.1). GTDB lineage: Bacteria > Pseudomonadota > Alphaproteobacteria > Rhodobacterales > Rhodobacteraceae > Rhabdonatronobacter. The sequence continues at coordinate 6,808 of SKKS01000434.1, read as the reverse complement.
GCACCGCCACCTGCCCTACCTATGCGGTGCTGGGCGATGAGCTGGACAGCCCGCGCGGGCGGATCTATCTGATCAAGGATATGCTGGAATCCGGGCGCCCGGCAGATGCGCGCACGGTCAAGCATATCGACCGCTGCCTGTCTTGCCTGGCCTGCATGACCACCTGTCCCAGTGGCGTGCACTATATGCACCTGGTGGATCACGCGCGCGAATACATCGAGCAGACCTACAAGCGCCCGCTGTCGGACAGGTTGCTTCGCTGGCTGCTGTCAAAGGTGCTGCCCTATCCCACGCGCTTCCGGCTGGCGTTGTTGGGCGCCAAGATCGGGCGGCCCTTTGCGTTCTTGCTGCCTGACGCGCGGCTGCGCGCGATGCTGGCGATGGCGCCGAAGCAGATCCCCCCGGTCAGCCGCAACGACGACCCGCAGACCTTTGCCGCGCGCGGCGAACGCCGGATGCGCGTGGCGCTGATGACCGGCTGCGCGCAGCGCGCGCTGAACACCGACATCAACGACGCGACCATCCGCCTGCTGACCCGGTTGGGTGCCGAGGTGGTGGTGGCCGAAGGCGCGGGCTGCTGCGGGGCGCTGACCCATCACATGGGCAAGACCGCTGAAAGCCACGCCACGGCGGCGGCGAATATCCGCGCCTGGTGGGCCGAGATTCAGGGCGCGGGGCTGGACGCCATCGTGATCAACACCAGCGGCTGCGGCACCACGGTCAAGGACTACGGCCACATGTTCCGCAACCACACCCTTGCTGCCGAGGCAAAGGCGGTCAGCGCCATCGCCTTGGATGTGTCCGAGGTGCTGTTGAAGCTCGACTTGCCTGCGGGGGGCGCGGCGCCGATGAAGGTGGCGTATCACGCCGCCTGTTCGCTGCAGCATGGCCAGCAGATCAAGACCGCGCCCAAGGACCTGCTCAAGCGCGCGGGGTTCACGGTGGTCGAGCCGCGCGACGCGCATCTGTGTTGCGGATCGGCGGGGACCTACAACCTGATGCAGCCCGAGATTTCGGGCCAGTTGAAGGCCCGCAAGGTCGCCACACTGGAGACCACTTCGCCCGATGTGATCGCGGCCGGCAACATCGGCTGCATGATGCAGATTGGTGGCGGCACCGCGACCCCTGTGGTCCACACGGTCGAACTGCTGGACTGGGCCACCGGCGGGCCGAAGCCCCCCGCACTGGACCGCGACCCGGCGATGCCCGGCGCAGGTGTGCCGCGTCTGCGCTGACGCCCCTTGGCGCGCGCCGGGTGGGTTGCTATCAGGGCAGCCCGACCGTACAGGAGTTTCCCCGCGTGCCCGAAATCGCCCCCGGTACCGCCCAGCGCATTGCGCGCAGCATCGCCGCCGACCTTTCCGCCCGCCCTGAACAGGTGGAATCCGCCATCGCCCTGCTGGACGGGGGCGCCACGGTGCCGTTCGTCGCCCGCTATCGCAAGGAAGCTACCGGGGGCCTGGATGACACGCAGCTGCGGACCCTGGCCGAGCGGCTGGATTACCTCCGCGAGCTTGAAGCGCGGCGTGCGACCATCCTGAAATCCATCACCGAACAGGGCAAGCTGACCGATGCGCTGGCGCGGTCCATCGCCGGGGCCGACACCAAGGCCACGCTTGAAGACCTGTATCTGCCCTACAAGCCCAAGCGCCGCACCCGGGCCATGATCGCGCGCGAAAACGGGCTGGAGCCGCTGTTGCGCGCCATCCTGGACAACCGCGACGCCGATCCTGAAACGCTGGCCGGTCGCTTCGTGTCCGAGGCTGTCGCCACGCCCAAGGCCGCGCTTGACGGCGCGCGCGACATCCTGACCGAAGACCTGGCCGAGAATGCCGCTCTTCTGGGCCGGTTGCGCGATTTCCTGCAGGCCGAGGCCATCATCTCGGCCCGCGTGGTCAAGGGCAAGGAGGACGCAGGCGCCAAGTTTTCGGACTACTTCGACCATGCCGAGAAATGGGCTGCAATCCCCGCGCATCGGGCGCTGGCGCTGTTACGCGCCAGCAAGGAAGAGATCGTCACGCTGGAAATCGCCCCCGACCCTGACATCGGCCTGCCCCGCGTGCTGAACATGGTCGCCGCCACCATCGGCATTCGGGGCGACGGCCCCGGCGACCGTTGGCTGCGCGATGCGGGCGCATGGGCGTGGCGCGTGAAGCTGTCGCTGAGCATGTATGTCGACCTGCTGTCGGAACTGCGCCGCCGCTCCCACGAGGCCGCGATCACCGTCTTTGCCCGCAACATGCGCGACCTGCTGCTGGCCGCGCCCGCCGGGCCGCGTGCCACGCTGGGGCTGGATCCGGGTATTCGTACAGGGGTCAAGGTGGCGGCGGTGGATGCGACGGGCAAGCTGCTGGACACCGCCACGATCTATCCCTTCGCGCCAAAGCACGACCTGCGCGGGGCGATGGCCGAAGTGCTGCGCCTGATCCGCGCGCATGGGATCGACCTGATCGCCATCGGCAACGGCACCGCCAGCCGCGAGACCGAGCGCTTTGTGGCAGAGGCACTCAAGGCCCTGCCTGCGGGCACCAGGCACCCGGTCAAGGTGATCGTGTCCGAGGCCGGCGCCTCTGTCTATTCCGCGTCGGAACTGGCGGCGGCCGAGTTTCCGGGGCTGGACGTGTCGCTGCGCGGCGCGGTATCGATCGCGCGGCGGCTGCAGGATCCGCTGGCCGAACTGGTGAAGATCGCGCCACAGTCCATCGGCGTGGGCCAGTATCAGCACGACGTGGACCAGCGCCGTCTGGCGCAAGCGCTCGATGGCGTGGTCGAGGATGCGGTGAATGCGGTGGGCGTGGACCTCAACACTGCGTCGGCGCCGTTGCTGGCGCGGGTGGCGGGGCTGGGCCCATCGCTGGCGGGAAATATCGTCGCGCACCGCGATGCCGAAGGCGCGTTCCCCTCGCGCAAGGCGCTGATGAAGGTTTCGGGGTTGGGCCCCCGCGCGTTCGAGCAGTGCGCGGGCTTCCTGCGGGTGCAAGATGGGGCCGAGCCGCTGGATGCCTCGGCGGTGCACCCCGAAGCCTACGGCCTGGCACGTCGGATCGTGAAGGCCTGCGGGCGTGACATCCGCGCAATCATGGGCAACCCGGCGGCGTTGCGGGAACTGCACGCTGCCGATTACGTCGACGACCGCTTCGGCCTGCCCACGGTGCGCGACATTCTGGCGGAACTGGAAAAGCCCGGACGCGACCCGCGCCCCGAATTCACCACCGCGCGCTTTGCCGACGGTGTGGAAACGATGGCCGACCTGCGCCCCGGCATGGCGCTGGAAGGGACCGTGACCAATGTGGTGGCCTTTGGCGCCTTTGTCGATATCGGCGTGCATCAGGACGGGCTGGTGCATATCAGCCAGCTGGCCGACCGGTTCGTCAAGGACCCGCACGAGGTGGTCAAAGCCGGCGATGTGGTCAAGGTCCGCGTGACCGAAGTGGACATCCCCCGCAAGCGCATTGCGCTGAGCATGCGCACGGACGCAGGCGCCGACAGCGCCAGCACCAGCGCCCCCGACCGGCGCCGGGATGCGCCGCAACAGCGAACGGGACCACAAGGAACGGGGCAACAGGGCAAGCCGGGCGCGGGCAAGCAAGGACAGGGAAAGCCACAGGGCAAACCCCAACAGGCGCGCAACGGCGGAGACGACTCGCAGAATGGCGCACTGGGGGCGGCTTTGCGCGATGCGCTTCGGGGCAAGCGCTGAGCGCGCCCGTGGACTTCGACGTAATCATCCTGGGCGCGGGCGGCGCGGGGTTGCTGGCGGCGGCTACCGCCGGGCAGGCAGGCGCACGCGTCCTGCTGCTGGACCATGCCGACCGGGCGGGCAAGAAAATCCTGATCTCGGGCGGCGGGCGGTGCAACTTCACCAATACCGGCACCGATGCAGGCTGTTTCCTGTCGGAGAACCCGCATTTCGCGAAATCCGCGCTCAGCCGCTACACGCAGTGGGATTTCATTGCGCTGGTGGATCGCCACCGCATCGCCTGGCATGAAAAGACGCTGGGGCAGCTGTTCTGCGACGGATCGGCCCGGCAGATCGTGGCCATGCTGCTGGACGAATGCGCGCGCGGCGGGGTCACAGTGCGCCTGAACACGCCCATCGGCGACATCCGCCACGCGGACGGGTGGTTCCATGTCGCAGGCGCCCGCGCGCCGCAACTGGCCATCGCCACGGGCGGGCCGTCGATCCCGAAGATGGGCGCCACCGGGCGCGCCTATGCCATTGCGCAACAATTCGGGCTGGCAGTGGTGCCGCCGCGCCCGGCGCTGGTACCGCTGGTGCTGGGCGAGGACGAGAAGCTGTTCCGGACCCTCAGCGGTGTCGCCTGCCCCGTGGTGGCGCGGGTGGGCGACGTCAGCTTTGCCGAAGCCGCGCTGTTCACCCATCGCGGGCTTTCGGGCCCGGCGATATTGCAGGTCTCCAGCTACTGGCGGCCGGGCGATGCGGTGGCGCTGCAACTGCTGGTCAACGCAGGCGCAATGCTGCGCGCCGCCCGCCGGAAGTCCCCCCGCGCGCAACTGAAATCCGCGCTGGCCGACCACCTGCCCAACCGGCTGGCCGAGGCGCTGGCCACGCGCATCGCGCTCCCGCGCGAGCTGGGCAACACGCCTGACAGCGAACTCGACCGCGCTGCCGATATGCTGGAAAACCTGACCTTCCACCCCTCGGGCACCGAAGGCTACGCCAAGGCCGAAGTCACTGCAGGCGGAATCGACACCGATGCTCTATCATCCAAAACCATGGAATCCCGCCGCGTCCCTGGCCTTTATGCCATCGGCGAGGCGGTGGACGTGACAGGCTGGCTGGGCGGCTACAACTTCCAGTGGGCGTGGTCCTCGGGCGTGGCGGCGGGACAGGCGATTGCCGCACGGGCACGCGGATGAGCGCCCCCATGGCGCACGGGTGGGTGTGGGGTGCGTCATGGGGGCGCTCATCCGCACCGGATCAGGCGCCTACAACCGACCTGACTCCACGATCCGTTCCAGAAACGCCTGCGTGCGTTCATGCTGCGGGGTGGAAAACAACGCCTCGGGTGGCCCGTCCTCCAGTATCCGCCCGCCATGCAGGAAACACACCCGGTCGGCCACGGCGCGGGCGAATCCCATCTCGTGCGTGACGATCACCATGGTGATGCCCCGGTCGCGCAGGCTGGCGATGATGCGCAGCACCTCGCCCACCAGCTCCGGGTCCAGAGCCGCCGTCACCTCGTCCAGCAACAGCACGTCGGGGCGGGTCATCAGCGCGCGCACGATCGCCACGCGCTGCTGCTGGCCGCCCGAAAGCTGCTCGGGATAGGCGTTCGCGAAATCCTGCATCCCGAACAGCGCCAGCGCTTCGCGTGCGCGTTCTTCGGCGGCGCGGCGGCTGTCGCCATGCACCCGGCGCGGCGCGAGGGTGATGTTGTCGATCACCCGCATGTGCGGAAACAGGTTGTAGGACTGGAACACGATCGCAATGCGCTTTTGCAACCCCGTGCGCCCGAATCGCGGATCATCCACCGGCACCCCATCCAGCGCAATGGCGCCGTGGTCTGGCTCCACCAGCCGGTTGATGCAGCGCAGCAGCGTGGATTTGCCTGACCCCGAGGCCCCGATCAGGCACACCACCTCTTGCGCGGCCACGTCCAGATCCACCCGATCCAGAACCAGCGTCTGGCCGAAATACTTGGTCAACCCTCGTATGGTGATCGCCGCCATCGCCCTAGCCCGTAATCTGCAGGCGGCGTTCGCGGTCGCGCCGGTTCACCCAGTCGGCCAGCCGCGCCATCGGAATCGTGGCAAGCAGGAACAACCCCGCCGCCACGATCAGCGGCGAATAGTTGAAGGTGGTGGCGGTGTAGATCTGCGCCTCGCGCACTGCATCGCGCACGCCGATCACCGACAGAAGCGCCACATCCTTCTGCAGCGCCACCACGATGTTCATGAGCGCGGGCAACACGTTGCGCAATGCCTGCGGCAGCACGCAATAGATCAGCGTCTGCCATTCGCTCAGACCCAGTGCACGGGCAGCGGCGCGCTGGCCCTCGTGCACGGCCTCGATTCCCGAGCGGTAGATTTCGCAGACATAGGCCGAATAGCTGAGCACCATCGCCACGCCGCCCCAGAACAGCCCCGAATTCGGCAGGCCGGGGATTTGCAGCGCCGGAATGCCGAAGCCGAACAGGATCACCAGCAGAAGCGCCGGAAGGCCCCGGAACACATCGATATAGACCACCACCATGATCCGGAACGGCGCGAACACCGGGCTGCGCAGGGACCGGATCACCGCCAGCACCAGCGCCCAGACCGCGATACAGGCCAGCACGATCAGCCAGACCTGCAGGTTGGTCCAGAACCCCTTGATCACACGCGGGGCCGAAGCGACCATGTGATCCCAGTTGAAGAACTGCAACCGGATGCGCGGCCATTGCTCGGCCGAGGTGACAAGCCACCCGAGCGCGCCAAAGACCACGACAATTGATACCGCGCTGATCAATGTGGGCACCAGCGCCGCGCGCCAGTCGAAGCTCTGGCGGCGCGGGGCGGGCGGCGGGCCCTCGGGCATGGGACGAATGCCGTGCGGGACGGGCGCCCGGGGCATGGCGGTCGCGCCCGGGGGCGCCACGCCGATGCGGGCTCCGGCGTGGGGGGGTGTTTCGGGGTCGGGCATAAGGGCGGTGGGTCCGGTTTATTCCGTGATGACCGGCAGGTCAGGGTCAGCCACCAGCCATGTCTGCACCAGATCGTTCACCACACCGCGTTCGATCAGGGCGCCCAGGGCCTCGTCCACCCATTCGACCAGCGGGTTGTCGAACTGGAACAGAAGCCCATG
>SKKS01000282.1 GCA_007123625.1 Paracoccaceae bacterium | reverse complement strand
CAATTTTGACGCCAAGCTCACCACCCTTCAAGCCAGCTTCAAATGCCTTGTCATCCTCGCTCTTGCCGTCGCCGGATGCTGCGTCACCATCTTTCTTGTCGTCGCCCGTCTTGCTTTCTCCACCGAAGCTGACCGATACGGCTACCGCGGCAGACACCCCGCTGGCCCGCACTGTGGCAGTCCGGGCGGCGTCGATTGCAATGGAAGCCGCGGACAGCGTCGAAAGCCCCTCGACATCGGCCAAAACATCGGAAATCAATTCGTTCCGGGCAAAGCTGGCTGCAATCGATGTAGCTTTCGCCCCGCCTGTCGCCGAAATCCCCACCACGGCCGAAACTGCCAGCACCTTGGCGGAAATGGTAGCTCCATCCTCGGCCTGGACCACAACCGCACCGGTGGCATTTGCGGACCCGCCTTGAATGATCGCCTTGGCGGCACTTGCTGAACGGTTCAACGCAACAACCGGCGCTATCGAAACAGCGGCGCTGGCTTTCAACGTGATTGACGTAGCCACAGCGGCATTGGTGATCCGTGCCTCTACCCCCGCGATCGAGCGCGCTGTGACCGAGATGCCTCCGCCCGACACATCGATCGTGCTGCCAAGGATCTGCGCCTGGGCCGTAGCGCGCTCGGCCCCGGACAATGAGGTGCCAAGAAAGGTATCGACCAGATTGAAGGCCAGGTTCTGCGGTTTGAACCCGACAGCATTGAAGGCCAGCGTGATACCGACGGCCTTGGAATCCCCGCCGCCGAAGACGACGGTTTCGGTGTCGACCTCTGAATTTATGGTGGCGCGGTTGATCGCATCCACCACAACGCCGCCAGCCGTGGTCTGGATCGCGGCGGCCTCGATCTCGGCCTTTGCGTTGCCCAGAACAAGGTTTGTCGCGATGTTGACATTGACGCCAAGCGTGCTCCCGCCAACAAAAGCCGACCCCCCGGCCACCATCACATGGCCCTTGTTGACTGCCTTCAGCTGCGACCGGTTGTCAGCCGTGACCGTGACCGCGTCACTGAAGGTCGGCGCAGTCCCGGCAAAGGACATCCCCGAGGTAGCGACCTGCACCGTGGCCAGCCGCGCCTGCGTGTCGCCGCGCACATCATTGACCGCCACAAGGCCGGCAACAGCCGAACCGTCGGAACTGGTGGCATTCAGGCTCAGCCAGTCCGGGATCAGGTCCAGCACTGATCCAGACGGCAGTTTCAGCCACTCGCTGCTGCCGTAATCCGCAGCAGCCAGGTCAACGGTGGTGTTGTAATCCACCGGCGATCCCGACGTCGGCGTCCAGCGCGACGTATCACCCAGGTCGGCAGCGGTCAGCGCGCCGAGATTGATTTCCTCATTTTCGGCGCCGGCGAAAAGGAACAGGCTCCCGCGCGGCACCACGATTGCGCCAGCCCCGTCCGAGACGGCCTCACGGACATAAAGCTTGTCGCCCGGCCGCAGGGTCTGGACGCCGGATTGCAGTGTGTAGGCACTATTGTCCAGATAGATGAACAGGTCGCCTTCAGAGACATCTCCTTCAAGCGTCTCGGCATGCGAGCCGATGCGCACGATGTCGCCGTATTGCAGATTCTGCGCGCCCGAGAAGGTGGTGTAGCGATAGCGCTTTGCGGCATCCTCGAGGAAAGCAACGGCAAGATCGAGGCCAAGCCGGTTCTCGACTGTGGTCTTGACTTCAAGCGTGTTGGTCGCATCGATGACTGCACTGTTGATGGCATCGACCGTCACCCCGCCAGCCGCGCGAACCCGGTTTGCGATCTTGCCATCGTCAAGCTGCCCCTCGAGCACTGCCCGCGCGCCAGCCGCGACCTTGTTCGACGCCAGCACGAAGCCCATGGTGCTGCCGGAAGCGCCTTTCAATGCCCCGGCCTCGCTGGTGGTTGCATTCGTCAGCAGCGCATCGATCCTGGCGGCGTTCACCGCTGTCACCGCCACCTTGCCGGCAGCGGCAAGATCCGAGCGTTCGACCAGTGCGACCGCGTCGGCAGGGTCCTGACCACCGAACGCGCTTGATATCTCGGGAGAGCCGATCAGGGCGTCCACGGTATTGAACAACAGATTTGTCGGACGCCAACCCACGCTGTTGAACGCGAGTGTGAGAGTCCGGGCCTTGTCGCCGGTTTCCGCCGTGAAGCGGGTTTGGGCCGAAAACCGCGTGTCGTTGCGGGCGGCGATCATGACATCACCGGCTGCACCAAAACTTTCGGCAGACGCAGTGCCAAGCGCAGCAGGGTCAAGCCCGGCCCTGATGCGCGAGTCTGTCACGCGGGACAGTGCGCCGCCAAGCTGGACGTTCGTGGCGATCGCACCACCATAGGTATCGCTGTTGCCTTCTCCAAGGGCCGACCCCCCGGATGATGTCACCTCGCTGTCAACCACTGCGGAGAACCGCGATTCCAGATCGGCAAGCACCTGCACGCTGCCGTTGGCAACGGCGACATCGGCGTCGATGATGCTGGCCTCGGCGCCGCCGCGCAGATCGTTGACCACCACGATGAGGCCAACTGCCTTACTGTCGCTGTCAGTGACATTCAGCCCCTGCGGGATCACGTTGGACAGAAACGACGGGCGCCAGAAATCGAGGTTCTCATAAATTTCGCCATCACCGATATCGACCACGGTGCCGTCAACACCAAGGAAGTCGAAAAGCTGCGTATCGCCATCCTTGACAAGGCGGACAATGTCGCCGTGGCGCAGGGTGACGGTCTGGCTTTGGCCGTCCACCGCACGCCAGTCAGCCGACTGCAGCGCGTTGAGACGGTTCTGGAAGATCGACGCACCGCCATCGTTGGTCGTTGCAGAAGACGTCGTCAGCGAATTGTTGGCAAAAAGCGCCTGACGGTCCCGCGCCAAGACCTCGACATTACCATTGGCAACGATCCTGTAGCCGGTCGGGGCGTCTGCGTTGGAGATCAGCGCCGTGGCTGTGCCAGCCGACTTGTTGAGGCTCAGCATCAGTGCCTTGGAACTACCGCCTGCATCCTCAAGCGCCCCGGCATCCGAGTCGACAGCGTTCGAGACGGTGGCGTTCATCCGGTTGGCGTTGTCTGCCTGCACCAGAACACCGCCGACCGCGCCGCTGTCGGCCGAGCGCAGGTCCGAACGCAGAACAGCCGCCCGGGCACCGTATTCATTCGTCCTGGTCAGGTCCGAAATCAGCGGATCGCCCAGCAGCACCTCGACTGTATTCTGCAGGACATTCGAGGCGTCCCACCCCAGGCTGTTGAAGGCCAGGGTAATTCCGCGCGCCTCATCGCCGGAAGCGACCGAAGACAACAGCCGCGAATCGAGCGCCGATGCCTGATCGGCCGTGACGATGACATCGCCGCCCCGGCGGATCGTGCTGCCCGAAATCTCGGCCAGGGCCGCGCTGCGCACCATGTTGGTGGCAATCTGGCCACTTCGGGCGAT
>SKKS01000328.1 GCA_007123625.1 Paracoccaceae bacterium | reverse complement strand
TTACAGCGTGGTCATCGGCCCAGTTGACCGCGACCTGATCCAGCCGTCCTTCGGCGCAGGCCAGCATCAGGTCCAGCACCTGAGCGCCAAGCCGCATCATCAGCACCTGACATTCCGGGTCCCCGAAGCGTACGTTGTATTCGACCAGCCGAGGTAGCCCGCCTTGGATCATCAGCCCGGCGTAAAGCACACCCTGATAGGGCATGCCGCGCCGCGCCATTTCCGCCATTGTCGGACGAATGATCTGCGCCAATGCGGCTTCGGCAATCGCATCACTCAGCACAGGCGCAGGGGAATAGGCCCCCATGCCCCCGGTATTGGGACCAGTGTCGCCTTCGCCCACGCGCTTGTGGTCCTGTGCCGTTCCAATGGCCACGCAGGTCTCGCCATCGACCAGCACGAAGAAGGAAGCTTCTTCGCCCTCCATGAATTCCTCGATCACCACCTCGGCCCCGGCACTGCCGAACGCGCCGCCGAACATGGTCTCAACGGCATCCAGCGCCGCGGCCTCGGTCATTGCGACGATGACGCCCTTGCCAGCCGCCAGCCCATCGGCCTTGACGACAATCGGTGCGCCATTGGCCCGGATATGCGCGCGCGCGGTCTCGGCTTCGGTGAAATGGGCATAAGCGGCCGTGGGCGCGCCGACGGCGGCGCAGATTTCCTTGGTGAAGGCCTTGGACGCTTCCAGCCGCGCCGCCGCCTTCGAGGGGCCAAAGCAGGTGATCCCCACCGCGCGCAACCTGTCAGCCACGCCTGCGGCCAAGGGCGCTTCGGGGCCGATCACAACGAAATCCACGGCATTCTCTTCGCAGAACGTGACCACGGCGCTGCCGTCGCAGATATCCAGATCGGCGCATTCGGCGATGGCCGCCATCCCGGCATTGCCGGGTGCGCAGATCAGCCGGTCGCATTTGGGGTTTTGCAGGATCGCCCAGGCGAGGGCATGTTCACGCCCGCCGCTGCCCAGCACCAGTATATTCATTGCCCGCCCTCTCTTGGCACATCCGCGCCTGCGTTCTAGGGTGCGCAAAGTCCCATGACAAGCACGAGGCGCAATGTCCCTGATCGATGAGCCCACCAGCAACACGCCCGAATTTTCGGTCTCCGAGATTTCGGGCGCCGTGAAACGCGTTCTGGAAGGCGAATTTGGCCGGGTGCGCGTGCGCGGTGAAGTCGGGCGCGTGGTCGTGGCGCGCACAGGGCATATGTATTTCGACCTCAAGGATGACCGCGCGGTCATCGCCTCTGTCAGCTGGAAAGGGCAGGTGGCAAAGATGGACGTGCGCCCCGAGGAGGGGATGGAGGTCATTGCCACGGGTCGTCTGACGACCTTCGCGCCGCAATCGAAATATCAGCTTCAGGTGGAAAGCATCGAGCCTGCGGGCGCGGGCGCGCTGATGGCGATGCTGGAAAAGCGCAAGGCCGCGCTGGCCGCTGAAGGGCTGTTCGCGCCCGACCGCAAGCAACGCCTGCCTGCGCTGCCGCGCGTGATCGGGGTTATCACCTCGCCCCAGGGCGCTGTGATTCGCGATATCCTGCACCGGTTGCAGGACCGCTTTGGCGTGCATGTGCTGCTCTGGCCCGTCGCGGTGCAGGGACAGACCTGCGCGGCGCAGGTCGCGCGCGCCATCGCGGGCTTCAATGCCTTGCCGGAGGGCGGCGCGATCCCGCGCCCGGATGTCCTGATCGTTGCGCGGGGGGGTGGGTCGATCGAGGATCTGTGGGGTTTCAACGAAGAAATCGTGGTGCGGGCCGCCGCTGCCAGCCGGATTCCGCTGATATCTGCCGTGGGCCATGAAACCGACACCACGCTGATCGATTTCGCCGCCGACCAGCGCGCGCCCACGCCCACCGCTGCGGCAGAGATCGCCGTGCCTGTCCATGCTGATCTTTCAGCCAATCTGACTGGGCTCGAGGCGCGGCTGATCCGCGCGGGCGGCCAGATCGTGACCCAGCGCCGCCAGCGCCTTGCCGACCTGTCGCGCGCCCTGCCGCGCGCCGAGGCGTTGCTTGCGCCTGCAATCCAGCGGCTTGATCAATGGGGCGAGCGGTTTCCCGGGTCGCTGCGCGCGCTGATCACGGCCAAGCGGGGGGAGTTGCGCAGCACCTCCGCGGGCCTGCGCGCGACGACGATCCGCTTCCAGATCGACAAATCGCGCGAAAGGGTGGCGGACCGCGCGACCCGCGCAACCCGTGCGGTCGTGGCGCGGCTGGAGAATGAAAGCCGGCGGCTTGCGGCGCTGGAACGGTTGCGCCAGTCAATGGGCTATCCGGCTACGTTGAAGCGCGGATATGCCGTGATCCGCGATGAGGCAGGCCATGTGTTGACCGAGGCAAGCCAGGCCGCAAAGGCGCGCCTGCTCGAGATCGAATTCGCGGATACGCGCCTTGCCGCGCTGCCCCAGAAGACGGCGAAGGGCGGAAAACCGGCCCCATCGCCGCCGGATCAGGGCACGCTGTTCTGATCCCGATGCCGCGAACGCCCCGCCTCGGGCTTCACCTGTCGCGCAAAACCTCTGCCACGGCCCGTGACGTGACGCGGATGCCCTGCGGGTCCAGCCCGGCCATGTTCACCCGCCCATCCCCCAGCATGTAGATGCCATGGTCCGCGCGCAGGCGCTCCACTTCCTCTGGTGTCAGTGGCAGCAGCGAGAACATGCCCTGTTGCGCAGCGATGAACCCGAACCTGTCCGACCCCGTCTCGGTGCGGATCGCGTCCGCAAGGGCGCGGCGGTTTCCGGCCACGCGTTGGCGCATCTCGTCGAGTTCGGTCTGCCACATATGGGTCAGGGCCGTGTCGCCCAGAATGGTGCTGACAATCCGCCCGCCATGATCAGGGGGGAAGGCAAAGCTCGCGCGGCTTATCCCGGCCAGCGTGCCCGCAAGCGCGCTGCGCTGCGCTGGCTCCACAATCGCCATGGCGATGCCCACGCGTTCGCGGTAGAGGCCGAAATTCTTGGAACAGCTTGCGGCGACCAGCATTTCGGGCATCCGCGCGGCCAGATGGCGCAGGCCCCCCGCATCGGCGTCCAGCCCGTCGCCAAAGCCCTGATAGGCCATATCGACAAAGGGCACGGCCCCGCGCCGGTCCAGCGCGGCGGCGATTTCCGCCCAGTCCTGCGGGGTGGGGTCCACCCCGGTCGGGTTGTGGCAGCAGCCATGCAAGAGCACCACATCGCCGCGCCCGACACTTTCCAGATCCGCGAAAAACCCGTCCCGGTCCAGTGCGCCGCTGTCGCGGTCCAGATACCGATAGGGGCGCGATGTCAGCCCGGCTGCCGTGATCAGGGGCAGATGGTTGGGCCATGTCTGGGCGCTGACCCAGATGGTGGCCTCGGGCCGTGCGCGGCGGATCAACTCGCAGATCTGGCGCACGGCCGCCGTGCCGCCAGGTGTGCCGACAGCCGCCACCCGCG
>SKKS01000234.1 GCA_007123625.1 Paracoccaceae bacterium | reverse complement strand
GGGTCGGCTTCGATACGGCTGGAGGACGGGGTGACCGTGGGCGCGCTGGTCGCGGTGAATGCTATGGGGGCGGTAACCGTGGGTGACGGGCCGCATTTCTGGGCCGCACCGTTTGAGGTCGGTGCCGAATTCGGTGGCCAGGGCGTGGCGCAGACCTTTCCCCCTGCCCTGCCTCCGCGCACCAAGCGCCCCGGCGGCGCGACCACCATCGCCATCGTGGCGACCGACGCGGACCTTGACAAGGCCGCCTGCCTGCGCATGGCCACCGCGGCGCAGGACGGAATCGCCCGGGCCATCGTGCCCGCGCATACCGCGCAAGACGGAGATCTTGTCTTTGCCGCAGCGACCGGCATGGCTGCGAAGCGCGCGGCCCCCGACCCGCTGCTCCTGGGGCATGCGGCGGCGCTGTGCCTGTCCCGGGCCATCGCGCGCGGCGTCCACGCCGCGTCCCCGTCGGGCGGGACCGGGCCGCGCAGCTGGTCGGAATGCTTCGGCGCGGGAGCGTCGCCAGCGCCCTGATCCCGGAGCGGCCACTGCAAGGCACAGATCGTCAGCGAGGCGCGGCCCGCGTGCCGCTGCCTAACCCAGTTGCGGGCGCTCAGGCGGCCTTGACACTGGCCGGGCTGGTCAGGATCGCATGCAGCGTCACCGGATCGCTGTTTGCGCGCAGTTTGGCACAGACCGCAGCATCGCGCAGCGTGCGCGACACATAGGCCAACGCCTTGAGGTGGTCGACGCCCGCATCGCGCGGGGCAAACAAGGCAAACACCAGATCCACCGGCGCCTTGTCCACCGATCCATAGTCGAACGCGCGTTCCAGCTTCAGGAACACACCCGTAACGGCGTTCACCCCTTCAAGCCGGGCATGCGGCAAAGCCACGCCATGCCCAACCCCGGTCGAGCCCAGGCTTTCGCGTTCCTGCAGGCAGTCCAGCGCCGCATCCGCATCCAGATCATAGGACGCATGGGCGATGTCGCTGAGATCCTTGAACAGACGCTTCTTGCTGGTCACACTCGCCATCACCCGAACAGCTTCGGGCTTTAACAGTCGCGCCATGTCCATGAATGGCTCCTTTCCCGAAGTCCCGGCCGACCTTCGTGGGTCGACCGGTCCCTGTGGCTTACTGCTGGGGGTCGATCCAGCCGATGTTTCCGTCGTCGCGCCGGTAGACAACATTCAGTCCACCATGACGTTCGTTGCGGAATACAAGCACCGGAGCCTCTGAAAGCTCCATCTGCATGACCGCCTCTCCTGCCGACAACGAAAAAATCCTGGCCTCCAGTTCGGCAATGATAACCGGCTGCAGGCTTTCGGGTTCCGCATCATCAATCCCGTCGTCAGCGGCGACGATATACTGCGACGCTCCGGCGAATTCAACCGGTCCACTGCGGTCCTTGTGATGGTCTTTCAGCCGCCGCTTGTAGCGCCGCAACTGCTTGTCCATCTTTTCAAGGCACTTGTCGAACGCGGAATAGATTTCGGTGCTGCTGCCCTTGGCCTGCGCAGTCAGGCCAGTTGACAGATGCACCGTGGATTCGCAGACGAATTCATGGGCGTTGCGCGAAAAAACGACCAGCGCATCAGTGGGGCGCTGGGCATACTTCTCCAGCATTATGCCCATCTCGGTCCTGACATGCGTCTGCAGCGCCTCTCCGACGTCAATCTGCTTGCCGCTGATCTGGTACCGCATGTGCCTCTCCTTCGTGTTTTGTGGTCAGGGGGTTGGGAAACTTTCCGATGCCCTTGCCACGGTTTGAAACCTTCTTCTTCCGATCAACGGCGCGGCTGGCGGCAGAAGCCCGCGCCCGCCGGTTCGAGGATCCCGGAAGGCGCAGCATTTCCCTGTATTTGGCGACAGTTCGCCGGGCAATGTCAACGCCTTCTCCCTGCAGCACCTGCGCGATCGCCGCATCCGACAGCGGGCGCAGCGGCGGTTCCGTTGCGATCAACCGCGCAATCCGCTGCCGGACAACGGACGCCGACAGCGCGCCGCCCCCCGACGCCGGCAACGCGATCGAAAACAACGCCGAAAGCGCCCACACCTGCCCGTTTACCGCCATTGTCTTGCCCGCGATGGCACGGCTTATGGTCGACGGATGCAGGCCCAGTTCCCCTGCCAGTGACGCCTGGGTCAGCGGTCGCAATTCTAGCGGGCCATCGGTAAAGAAACGGTGCTGAAACTCGACCAACGCCTCGGCGATCCGGGTCAGCGTATCCTTGCGGAACTGGATCGCCATTATCAGCGCCTCGGCGCGAGCGATCTGGTCCAGCGCAAAACCTTCGGACCGCGACCGCGCAACAAGCGCGCTGTCCAGCAACAATTGCGGCCCGGTCTCGCGCACCGAAGCGATCTGCGACGCCTTGGTGGGACGCATCGTCACCTCGATATCCGGCGGTGCGTCCACGCGGTGCGGAATGTCCGACGCAACGGGATGCGCACGCAGCCGCCTGACCAGTTGCATGCGCAGCGCGGTTTCGTCCGGGTCGGTGCCCATCTGCGCCGCCGCCGCGTCGTCGCCACGCGCCAGCAGCGGCAGTGCGGCCACGGTTCGCGCCGCGTCAGCCGCCGCCAGTCCCATGTCGCGCAACTGAAGCTCCAGACATTCCGCCAGTGACCGCGCGCCGACGCCCGGCGGGTCGCAGTGCTGCACCGCGTCGAGCGCCTGCGCCACTTCGTCAGGGCCGACGCCACCCGCTTCAAGCTGGTCCACAACCGCTTGGTCAAGGTATCCGTCAGGGCCCATATCTGCAACCAGGGCGAGAGCCAGGCGCCGCACCGAAGGGGCCAGCTTCATCTGGCCGATCTGGTCGCGCAGGCTTTCGAACAACGAAGCCGAAGGCGCCGCCATCAATTCGATCGGTGTTTCGGCAGTCGATACCGACCTGCGCGGCATAGTGCAGCGCAGAAAGGGATTGCGGGCCAATTCTTTGCGGATTTCTTCGGTCAGGTCGTTCTGACCCATGCGCAGCAGCCGCATGCCCTGGCGCAGAACCGGGGCAAGCACCACTCCGGTACGAAGTTGCAGCGAAAGTCCTGGTCCCGACCCCCGGCTCAACGCCGGACCTCAGGACATCGAGAACCGCTCGCCCAGATACACACGTCGCACATCCGCATTCTGCACAACCTCCGCGGGTGTGCCATTCATGAGCACCACCCCGTCATGCAGGATATAGGCCCTGTCGACGATCTCAAGTGTTTCGCGCACATTGTGGTCAGTGATCAGCACACCGATACCCCGGGTCCTCAGGTCGGCAACCAGTTCGCGGATCTCGCCCACGGCGATCGGGTCCACCCCGGCAAAGGGTTCGTCCAACAGGACATACTTCGGATCCGAGGCCAGGCAGCGCGCGATCTCTGCCCGGCGCCGTTCGCCGCCGGACAGTGCAAGCGCGGGCGAATCGCGCAGATGCTCGATCGAGAATTCGCCCAGCAACGCCTCAAGCCGGTCCCGGCGATGGAACCGGTCAGCATGGGTCAGTTCCAGAATCGCCATGATGTTGTCGGCCACGCTCAGCCCGCGAAAGATCGACATCTCCTGCGGCAGATAGCCGATGCCCAGCCGCGCCCGGCGGTACATGGGCAGGCCGGTAGCGTCGCGACCGTCGATGCTGATGACCCCGCCCTCGTGGCCAACCATCCCGGCGATGCAATAGAAGCAGGTGGTCTTGCCGCAGCCGTTGGGCCCCAGCAGGGCGACCACCTCGCCCCGGTTCAGGGTCAGCGACATATCGCGGATGACCACACGCCGCTTGTAACTTTTCTTGAGGTTGGCGACACGCAACCCCGTGCCGACCCCTGCCACCTGCTCACCGGATACCGTCATGCAATCAGCGGCCCGGCTGGATCAGGGTGCGCACGCGGCCTTCCATCGTGCCCTCGCCGGTGTTCAGGTTCACCTCCAGCCGGTCCCCGGACAGGATGTTAGGGCCCTGGGTCAGCATCACATCGCCACTCATGACAATCATACCCTGCGGTACCAGGTATTCGGCACTGCTGGCTTCGGCGGCTTCGTCGTCAGTGACAAGCGTGACGCCGCCGGTCGCGCTCATCCGGTCGATCCGGCGCGTGCCGTCGGCGGCGTCGTCGGCGAAAACGATGCGGATGGTCTGCGCAGAAAGCCGCATCCCCCCCTGCCCGATCACGGCGTTGCCGGTGAACACGGTCTCACCGCTGGCCTGATCGACGGTCAACCGGTCTGCGGTCACTTCGACCGGTGCATTCGCATCATGGCGCGCGCCGCCCAGCGCAAAGCTGGTGCCTTGCGCCCGCGCGATGTCCGGCAGCAGAACGGCAATGCAGGCAAGCACGGCAAGGACGGAAAGGCGCGGCATGGCATCGGGATCCTTCGTTGTTACGGGGTGTATATCAGCTTTACGTCGCCGCTGAACACAAGAACGTAGCTGCCGGACCCGAGCGCCGTTTCCCTCAATGTCATTTCCCGCGCCGTGATCGTTCCCGCTGGTGCCTGCCCCCGGATATTGCCGCGCCCTTCGACGGTGGTGCGATCCAGCGCGGCAGTCAGCGTGTCCATGGACAGCATATGCCCGTCCTGGGTCTGGAAATCGACATCACCCTCCATCCGCAACAGGTTCACGACCTGATCCAGCAGCCCCGCCCGCGCTGCAAATGCGGTGATCCTGTTGTCCAGGGTTTCCAGCGTGCCCGTCACACCGTCAAGTTCCAGTCGCAATCCGCCGTCCGGGTCGGCGCGGGTGGTACCCGCCAGAACGGTCAGCGCCGCGCCGTCATCGGTCACGCCTGCAAAGCGCGCATCCGTGATCCGGGGCTCGCGCACCAGCGATTCGATATCCACCGGAGACATGGCGACCGCGCGTTCGGGGTCGATCCCGCGCGAAATAAGGAACACCGTGGACAGCAACACAAGCGCGCCCAGCGGCAGGGCGACCTTGAGTATGGCCACAAGACGCAGGTTTCGGTCAGCCATCAGGGCGTCCGGGTGCAATGATCGAAGCGCGGTCAATGAGCGAAGATGTCGGTTTCGGGCCATCCCGCAAGGTCAAGCGCGGCCCGCGCAGGCAGGAAGTCGAAACACTTCTGCGCCAGTTCGGTGCGTTCCTCGCGCGCCAGCCGGATATCCAGCTCCGCGCGCAGGCGGTGCAAATACAGCACGTCCGAGGCCGCGTACTCCTGTTGCGCCTGGCTCAGCGCCTCTGCCCCCCAGTCCGAAGTCTGCTGCTGCTTCGAGATATCTACGCCCAGCAATTCGGACAGCAGATACTTCAACCCGTGCCGGTCGGTATAGGTCCGCACCAGCTTCGACGCGATCTTGGTGCAATAGACGGGGGCGGTAACGACGCCAAAGGCATGGGCCAGCGCCGC
Organism: Paracoccaceae bacterium; assembly: GCA_007123625.1. Lineage (GTDB taxonomy): Bacteria > Pseudomonadota > Alphaproteobacteria > Rhodobacterales > Rhodobacteraceae > Rhabdonatronobacter. The sequence goes on along the minus strand of SKKS01000234.1, from coordinate 7,069 downwards.
GATATCGAAGCGGCCGAAATGAAACAGCTTCAGCACCTGCGGTTCGGCCAGCATCCGCACCAGGTTGGGCGCCATCGTCTGGCCCCGCGCGATCTGAACCAGATGCGCCGTACCATCGCCCGAAGACAGTTGGACAAGGCACAGCCTGTCGCGGATCGGGTTCAGGCCCATGGTTTCGCAGTCGATGGCGACCACCGGCCCAAGATCCAGCCCGTCGGGCAGGTCATTTTGATAGATGTGGAGTGTCATATCCTGTCCCTTTGGTCATCGGCGGCGGCATGTCGCGCCCAAAATCAGCGCCAAACCAGTTTTTTCCGCGCTTTTTCGCCATCAACCGGTACGGACCACGCCAGTGCGTGCGGGATACTGTGCCGAAGCGCGCTGACTTGTCCAGCCTCGTCCGGGCGATGCCAAGCGAACCCCGGACGCGATACCGGATCCGCGCCGTCGCGGCCAGACCTGAAGAAACGGAAAACACCACCGGCCATGCACTTTTCGACCCTGCCGGGTCGGTACTCGAATCTGACATGATTGCATGCCGTGTTGCGGCATGACATCAATCAGCAGCGTCAGATCAACCAGTGATTGATCAACAGAAACGCGATTCAACGGATTGCAAAATGCGCAGTCTACAGACACAATTGTGCACAATTGTAAAATTCGAGATCTCATGACATGCACAATCCCATAGACGGGATCATTTGGGAAGCAGACGCCGACACCCTGCTGTTCAGCCGGATCGAAGGAAATGTTGACGAAATCCTTGGCTACACAGTCGAGGACTGGCTGAGCACGCCGGATTTCTGGCAGTCGGTCCTGCACCCCGATGATGCCGACTGGGTCATCGAAACCTGCACAACGGCCAGTCGCAAGCGGCTCCCGCACCGGTTGACCTATCGCATGGTCGCGGCGGATGGTCGCACGGTATGGCTGCAGGACAATGTGAAGGTCGTGGACACGGGGGAGCGCGCAATCCTTTTTGGGGTCATGACCGATGTCACCGAACTGGTCGCGCAGCGCCAGGAGCTTACGACACTGAACGCCGAGAATGCGCATTTCCGCGTGCTCTTCGATCTGGTCCCCGTCGCGATCTGGGAAGAGGACTGGACCAACGTGCTCAGGGCGCTGCGGGACCTCAAAGCGCAGGGCGTCAGGGACATTCACGACTATGTCCGCAACAAACCCGAATTCGTTGAAATCATGCTTGGGCGGCTTTCGGTCATTTCCGTCAACAACGCCGCCGTTGAAATGTTCCGTGCGGCGGATGCACCGGATCTGATCGACCGCGCGAAAGAGGTCTTCAAGGCCGACCAGCCCCATTCGGTGTTCATTACGGCGCTTGACGCAATCCTGCGCGGCGAGGACCGGATTGAAGGGGTTGCTACCTTGCGCCGTCTCGATGGCGAAGACCTTCAGGCGCTGTATCGCATTGCGCTGCCCCATCTTGATGATCCGGTGCCGCGTGTGGTGATCTGCGAGATGGATATCAGCGCCGCACATCTGGCCAACGAGCGGTTCGAGCTGGTCACCCGCGCGACCACGGATGTGATCTGGGACTTCGACATTGCCAATGACACGCTTTGGGCCAGCGACGGATTGAAACGCACCTTCGGGCTTGATCCGGCCGTGATGTACGATTCCCTGTCGAACTGGACCGACCGTATCCACCCGGATGACATCGGCCCGGTCATGCAGAACTTTGACGAGATCCTGAACAAGGGGCGCGACGACTGGGAACAGGAATACAGATTCCGGCGCGGGGATGGCGTGTACGCAATCGTCCGTGACGAAGGATTTATCCTGCGCGATTCCAACGGGCGCGCGGTGCGTATGGTCGGCAGCCTTGTGGACGTCAGCGGGCAACGGCGGCTGGAAGAACAGCTGATCCAATCCCAGAAGTTGGAGGCACTGGGCAAGCTGACGAGCGGTATCGCGCATGACTTCAACAATCTGCTCACCATCATCATGGGCAGCCTCGAAGCGCTTGAAGAGCGACTGAGCATCAATGACACCGCGCGCGAACATCTGGAGGTCGCAGGCAGCGCCGTGGATCGCAGCATGAGGCTTATCAACCAGTTGCTGTCGTATTCGCGGCAACAACCCATGTCCCCGCAACCGCTGGACATGTGCCACCAGATCACCGCCGCGATGCGCATGGTCGAACGCGCACTTGGCGGGTCGATCCACGTTGTGCTGCGCGATGCGCCGGGATTGTGGCGCTGCCGCGCGGACCCCAACCAGTTCGACAATGCGCTTCTGAACCTGTGCATCAATGCGCGCGATGCCATGTCAGACGGCGGTACGCTGACAATCGCGGCGCGCAACGAAACTGTCAGGCCGGACGATATGTCGCGGACAAACGCGCTTATCCCCGGGCGCTATGTGGTGCTGTCGGTGACGGACACGGGCCACGGCATGGACGCGGCCACATTGCGTTCGGCGTTCGATCCGTTCTTCACCACCAAGGAACCCGGCCAGGGCAGCGGACTGGGGTTGTCGATGGTCCAGGGGTTTGCGCACCAGTCAGGCGGGCTGGCGACGATCCGATCGGAACCCGGCGCAGGCACCGTGGTCGAACTATACCTGCCCTCGCTCGATGCCGAACCGGACCGCACACCGTCCAACGAAGCAGAACTGGACAAACCGAAGACGGGGGCAGGCAGGATTCTACTGGTCGAGGATCAGGATCTGTTGCGCGATCATATGGTCATGGTGCTTGAAAGCCTGGGATACGCAGTGATCGCGGCCGAAACCGCGCCGGATGCCGCCGAGGTCCTTCATTCGGATCTGGAACTCGATCTGCTGCTCACCGATGTCATGCTGCCTGGCGGCGTTTCGGGGCTGGACCTTGCCCGGACCGCGCGCGACGTGCGACCGGACCTGCCGGTCCGTTTCACCTCGGGGTTTGCGGAAACCGACCTGAACGGCGGCGCACAGTTGATAAATGGGCAGAATCTGCTGCGAAAACCATTTCGGAAACGCCAACTTGCGGCCTTCGTACACGAGGCAATCGAGAGGCTCTAGATCGCGCTTCGACATATCAGGGCCACGTTGCCCGGGCACCTCGTATCATAAAGGCAACACCTTTCAACCAGAAGGTTAATTCCTCGCCTCGACATACACCAACTTAACTTCTAGTTAGTTTCGGAGGCTCATCATGGCGAATGGCACCAGCATGGTCGCAGATATCCGGGTCCTGATCCTCGAAGACGATGCTGAAGTGCGGCACCTGTTGCAGGCCATCATCGCGGCCGAGGACTTCGAGGTCGAATCTGCCGGATCGCTTGAGCAATGCCGCAAGGTCATGAAGACCTTTGACGCCAACCTTTTCGTGATCGACGAGGGCCTTCCTGACGGCAGTGGCCTGTCGCTTGTCCGCGAGATCCGCGCGCGCGGGGACGCGGGCGTGCTGATGCTTTCGGGCCGGAGCGCCGAGGTCGATCAGGTGCTCGGGCTGGAGCTGGGCGCCGATGACTACGTCACCAAGCCCTTTCGCAAACGCGAACTGCTTGCACGGTTGCGCGCGATTGCCCGGCGCATTTCCGCAAGCCCACGCCCTGCCCCGTCCAGGACCCCGCAAAACGGTCCTGACTACCAGGCTGCGGAGTATAAGCTTTTCCTTGACAGCCGCAGGTTGAGTGATCCCAGCGGGCAAGGTGTCAAACTCACCTCGGCCGAATTCGACGTGCTGGTTGCGCTGATGGAAATGAAGGGCAAGGTTGTCAGCCGCGACCAGATCATCGCATCCGTTCAGCGCCGCAACTGGACCGGCAATGAACGCGCCATCGACGGGATCGTCAGTCGTTTGCGACGCAAGCTTCCCGCCCCGGACGAGAAAACGCATTTCATCCGGACAGTTCACGGCATCGGCTATATGATCACCGGCTGACGCCTCGACAAATCTCCACATCACTCTCCCTCTGATTGCACAACTTTACATAAAATCGCCCTTATCTTGCCTTTGAAGGCCTCAATATGGCAAACAGATACAACCATAAGGGGTCGACCATGTCAGTGAGCATCTTCCGCTTCGGCCGTCGTCTGGGCACATCGGTCCGGCTTCCAAGCGATTATCGTGCCAATCGTTACTGGCAGCCGCAGGTGAACGAGGCGTTCCCCGACTTCACCGCGATTACCACGCGCGGCACCATCAAGCTGAAAGAATGGGCGCGCGGCTCCTGGGTCTACCTCATGTCGCATCCTGCTGCCTTTACCCCGGTGTGCAGCACCGAGATCGGCGAGCTTGCCAAACGCACGACCGAGTTCGAGGAACGCAATGTCCGCGTCCTTGCCCTGACCCGTGACACCGTCGAACAGATCGGCGCATGGTCCCGGCAGATCGAAGACATCTATGACGTGCGGATCACGTTCCCGCATGTTGCGGATCCCGAGTCGGTTATTGGCCGGGCCTGTGGACTGGTCTCGAACGAAGCGGAATGGAACGGTCGCATGTGTGTGCGTCGCACCTATCTGATCGACCCCGACGGGATCATCCGTGCAATCTTCGAATACCCGCTTGCGGTCGGACGCTCGGTTGACGAGGCGCTGCGCACCATCGACGCGCTGCAGGTGGCCGGCCAGATGGGCGCGTTCACCCCCGGCGACTGGAAGATGGGCGATCCGGTGCTGGTGGGCAACGGCGAGTCCACAGAAGGTCTGAAAAAGCGGTACGGCAGGCATCTGCGCTCGCTCGCGCCGTTCCTGAACTTCTTTGACATTCGCAAACCGTCCGCGCCAGCCGCAACCGATGCGGCACCGGCATCACCGGCCAGCGCCTGGCAAAGCCGTGGCGACACCGCGCCAAGGGTCCGCGCCGTGCCCCGCCCCGTCCGGGCGATCCCGATGAGCAATCTGCTTCGCCTGGCTGATCCGGCGCCCGGCAGGGTACCTGCGCACGCGAATGTTCCCGCATTTGGCCAGCTCGGCGACGAGATGCCGAAGTACCACAACAGCTGAGCGCGCATCTTGCGGGCGGCGCGCGATCATGGGTGGCGGTGAGCGACCGGCACCGGGAGCGCCCCCCGCGCGCCGACATTGCGTGCAAATCGGGAGCGGTAGCATTCGAACGGATCGGAGACAGGCATGATTTCGGGCGCAATGCACATCGCCGAAACATCAGGAACCCGCAGACGGGCCGCATCGCATGGTGCGGCCAAAACGTCATTGACGCAGAAAATCCTGATCCTTGATGATGACAGGCTGGTTGCCCAGACGCTTGCCGCGCAAGTGGCCGCCGAAGGTCACGTCCCTTTCGTAACCCTGGACCGCGATGCTTTCTTCCAGTCACTTGCCCATCACGATCCGGATATCCTGATCATCGACATCTGCATGCCCGGGCATGACGGCGTGGACATCATTCGGGAGCTTGGAGATACCTGCGCCGCGCAGGTCATCGTTACAAGCGGCATGGGGCGCCGGATGATCGAAACGGTCCTGCGGTCCGCGGAGCATTATGGGCTGAACGTTCTCGGCGCCCTGCCCAAACCGGTCCGACGCAGCGCGATTCAGGAGCTTCTTGCGCGTGCAGAAACACATGGCTCTGTCAGGTCAGGATCGCCCGACGGTGCCGATCGCACCAATGTCGGCGCCGATGTCTGCAAAGCGCTGGAGCAGGGTCAGTTCGAATCCTTTTTCCAGCCGAAGCTGTGCCTGCATACCGATACGATCTGCGGATTCGAGGCGCTGGTGCGCTGGCGGCATCCGAATTTCGGCATCATCCTGCCGCAGATGTTCCTGCCGCAGATCATGACGCAAGGTCTTGAAGCGCGGCTGACATCGGCGGTTCTGGATCAGGCGTGCAGGTTTCTGCGCGGGCTCAAGAACAGGGCACCCCGGGTCGCGGTGAACGTATCCGCAGCAACGATCAGTGACCCCGCCTTTCGCAGAACCCTGGATTCGACGGTTGCCCGCTACGGGTTGACACCCGACCGGCTGATCATCGAGGTGACCGAAGTCGGCCCCGAAGCGCTGCCGCAAGATGCCGTGGAGGCGCTGGTGCGGATGCGCATGGCGGGTTATGTGCTGTCCATCGATGACTTCGGCACCGGTGTGTCCTCGCTGCAGCGGCTCGTTTCGGTGCCTTTCTCCGAGTTGAAGATCGACCGCAGCTTCGTGCGCGGGGTGGCGCGCTCGCAGGAAACGCGCGAAGTGATCCACAACCTGACCCGACTTGCGCTGTCGCTTGAAATGTTCACCACGGTTGAAGGCGTCGAAGACGAAAGCGCGCTGGCCTGCCTGCGCGATCTGGGCTGCGATGTAGCACAGGGCTACCATATCGCCCGGCCGATGCCTGCTGCCGCTGCGACGCAGGTTTATGGCAGCAGATCAAGCGGGTAACGCCGAACGTGGACTCAAGCCACAAAGGTGTGCGAAAGTCTCGATCCGGGGCCTGTCGCCTGATGGATGCGCAAATTGATCGAGATTTCTTCCAACGCTCTGGACGCCTTCGAGCTGCTGCCGCATCCGGTCTGGCTGTTCAATCGCGACAGCCTTCGGATCCTCGCGGCGAATACCGCGGCCTGCGACTGGCTGGGTCATGACCGTCAGGCGCTTACGCGTCTGAGTGTCCTCGATCTGCGCCCTGCCGAAGATCACGCGGCATTCCGCGCCCGGATCGACGCTTTCTTTGCGGATGACAGCGCCGACCAATTGCCCGACGCCGGTCAATGGCGGGTGCTGCAGGGATCGGGCGCACATCGGCTTGCCCGGTTCTGCTGGCGCAAGGTGCGTCTTGATGGTGTCGTTGCCGTGCTTTCAACCTGCACCGACCTGACCGAACAGCAACAGGCAGAGTCCAAGGCCGCGCAACTGGAAGGTGAAGTCCGAAGGGTGACCGAACGCGAGCGCTTGTCCGACGACAAGTTTCGCCGCCTGTTCGATGCCGCGCCGGGGCAGATGATCGTGCTGATGCCCGGCACCCACGAGATCGTCGCCGGGACCGCCGAATTCGCGACCATCACCGGGATGCACCCGTCCGACCTGCGAGGGCGGGACCTTTTCGAAGTGTTCCCCCCTATGCCGGGTGAAGCGGGTCGGCACGAAATGGAGCGGTTGCGCAAATCCCTGCAGC
>SKKS01000476.1 GCA_007123625.1 Paracoccaceae bacterium | reverse complement strand
GACAAGGTGCAGATCGTCGACGAATTCACCGGGCGCGTGCTGGCCGATCGCCAATGGCAGGCCGGGCTGCACCAGATGGTCGAGGTCAAGGAAGGGCTGCCGCCCGGGGCATCGCGCCGGACGCTGGCGCAGATCACCTATCAGGGGTTCTTTCGCCGCTATCTGTGGTTTGGCGGGATGACGGGCACGGGGTCTGAAGTGGTGCGCGAGTTGTGGGCAACCTATGGCCTTGCCGTCACGCCGGTGCCGCGTCACCGTCGCCTGCGCCGCAGCGATCTGGGCGTGTGTCTTTTCCGTAGTGAAGCGGCGAAGCTGCGCGCCATTGCCGGGCGCGCGGCGCGGATGGTGGCGCGCGGGCGCCCGGTCCTGATTGGCACCCGCTCGGTCGAGGTGTCGGAACGGGTGGCGGAGGTGCTGACCGCCGCAGGGGTGGCGCATGTGGTGCTGAATGCGCGGCAGGACGGTGACGAAGCCGCGCTGATCGCCCGCGCGGGCGAAGTCGGCGTCGTCACCGTGGCGACCAACATGGCCGGGCGCGGCACCGACATCCGGCTGAGCGACGCCGCCCGGCGCGCCGGCGGGCTGCATGTGATGCTGACCGAATACCACGAAAGCCCGCGCATCGACCGTCAGCTTGTGGGTCGCGCCGGGCGGCAGGGCGATCCGGGCAGCGCCGAGGCGCTTGTGGCGCTGGACGATGACCTGTTTCGCCGTCATGCGCCGCGCCTGCGGGCGGCACTGGCGCGACTGGCCCCAGGGGTGGGCGGGCGGCTGCCAGCGGTGCTGGCGTATCCTCTGCGTGCAACCGCACAGCGCGCCGCCGAAGCGAAGGCCCGGCAACGCCGCGAAGGCGTTTTGCGCCGGGCTGACAAGCTGGAAAAATCGCTCGGGTTCACCCGCAGACCCGTCTGAGGCCCGCTCAGCCGATGTCGAACCGCACCGTGCAGCGCAACCCGGCAGGCAGCGCCAGATCGGGGTTGGGCAGGACCAGCCGCACCCCGAAGGTTCCGCTGGCGGCGTCAAACACCGGGTCGATCACGCTGACCCGCGCCATGTGGCTGCCGCCGACGGGCGCTTCGGGCAGCACTTCGGCCATGCTGTCGGCGTCGATGCGCCCATGCAGGGACAGATCGACGATTGCCTCGACGTGCAGCGGGTCCAGCCTGGCGATGGTCATCAGGGACGCCGTTTCGGACCAGAATTCGCCCACCGCCATGTCGCGCGACAGGATCACGCCGCTGACTGGCGCGCGGATGGTGCGGCGGTCTTTTTCGGCCTGCGTTGTTTCGAGATCGACCTCGGCCAGAAGCCGGTTCTGCCGTGCGGCGCGCAAGTCGTTGATGGCGACCAGCAGCGCGGTCTCGGTTTCCTCGACCGTGGCGGCGGGGATCACCTGGCGGGCCAGAAGCGCCTGCTGGCGCGAAAGCTGCGTTTCCAGAAGCTGCACACGCGATTGCGCAGCCTCGATCTCGGCATTGCTTTGCAGGCGGGCTTCGGCGGCACGGATCGCCATGTCCTGCAACGTGTCGTCCAGCCGCGCAATCACCGCTCCCGCTGCGACATGGGCGCCCCGGTCATGCAGGATCTCGGCGATCAGTCCGGTCACCGGGGCACCCAGATTGACGACCTCGCTGGGGCGGATGACGCAATCGGCCTCGGTTGCCGACGCGCCGAAGGGCACGGCCAGCACGGCGATCAACGTCAGGGCAAGGCGGATATCCGACTGCGTCATGGCCGAAGTGTGGGCGCGGCTGGGGCGAAAGTAAAGCGCTCCGGCGATAGGATGCTCAAGCCGGCTTGCGGTCGCGCGCGGTGACCAGTTCCGTTTCCAGATACGACTGCGCCGCGGCGCGAGGCGTGCTGAATCCGGCTAGCAGCAGATAGGCCACGGGCGTAAGGAACAGCGTCGCCAGTGTTGCCAGCCCCAGCCCGCCGACGACCACCCAGCCAAGCGCCTCGCGCGCTTCGGCGCCGGGCCCCGTGGACAGGATCAGGGGCACGCCGCCCAGCACGGTCGAGGTCATGGTCATCATAACCGGACGCAGCCGGATGGTCGAAGCCCGCACGATCGCCTGGTGCACATCGGCGCCCGCGTCGCGCAACTGGTTGGCAAATTCCACGATCAGGATGCCATTCTTGGCCATGATCCCCACCAACAACACCAATCCGATCTGCGAATAGACATTCAGGCTGACGCCGGTGAACAGCAGCGCAAATCCCGCACAGGCCAGCCCCAGCGGCACCGTCGCCATGACCACCACCGCCGAGATGAAGCTCTCGAACTGCGCCGCCAGCACCAGAAACACCACCAGTACCGCGAACCCGAACACCAGCAGAATGCCCGCCGAAGTTTCATCCAGCGTCGCAGCCTCGGCCTGTGGCAACAGGCGTTCGCCCGAAGGCAGCACCTCGGCGGCAAGGCGCTCGGCTTCGGCCAGCGCGCTGCCCAGCGGGAAATCCGACGCAAGGCTTGCGGTCACTTGCACCGCGCGCTGCTGGCTTTCGCGGGTCAGTTCCGGCGCAATAGCGCGTTCCGACAGGCTGATGAAGGACGAGATCGGCACCATCTGACCGCTGTCGGTGCGCACGAAGCTTTGTTCCAGATCGCCGGGGTCGCGCACGGGGGTGCGGGTCGACAACATCTGAATGTCGAAGCTTCGGTCATCAATGAACACACTGCCCACGGTGCGCCCGTCCAGCACCGCCTGCAACGCCTCGCCCAGCCCGTCGATGTCAACACCGATGTCCGAGGCGCGTTCGCGGTCGACTTCGATCGACAACTGCGGTTGCGTGGTCTCGAAGTTCAGCCGGACCTGACCAAAGCGGGGATCTTCGTTCATGCGGTCCACCAGTGTCTGGGCGTTTTCGGCCAGCGCGTCATAGTCGCTGCCCAGCACCGCAAAGCGCAGCCCCTGTCCCGCACCGCGAATGCGCAGTGAATTGGGCTGGATGGCAAAGGCACGCACACCGATGATGTTGCGCAAGCCCGCGTTGATCTGGCCCACGATCTCCTGCTGGCTGCGCCCGCGCTGGTCCCAGTCGGCCAGCGTCATCACCATGAAGGCGCGGTTGTCCGATCCCCCCAGCCCGACAATGGAGAACAGGTTCGTCACCTCGCCCGAGGCGCGCAGCGGGGCGATGACGGCCTCGACCTCGCGCACCTTGGCGTCGGTGTAGTCGATGGACACGCCTTGCGGGGCGCTGACACTCAAAAGCGCTACACCGCGGTCTTCGGGCGGGGTCAGTTCCTGCTGAATGGACTGCGCCGCGAACCAGCCGGTTGCCGCAAACAGGAGTGCTGCCACAACCACCGCACCGGGCATGGCCAGCGCCCCGCGCAGGCTGCGTTCATAGATCCGTGCCGCCACCGCGCCGAAGCGCGCCACCGGGCCGGGGCGGGCAGTGCTGTCCACGGGGCGCAACAGCTTGCTGGCCAGCACCGGACAAAGTGTCAGCGCCACGAACGACGACAGCAGCACCGCCATTGCCAGCGTGAACCCGAACTCGCGAAACAACCCGCCCGCCTGTCCGGGCAGGAACGACAGTGGCACGAACACCGCCGCCAGCGTTGCCGTGGTGGTCACGACCGCGAAGAACACCTGCCGCGTCCCCAGCACCGCTGCCGCCCGCGCCCCCATCCCCTGCGCGCGCCGCCGGACGATGTTTTCCAGCACCACGATGGCGTCATCCACCACCATCCCGGTGGCCAGCACCAGGGCCAGCAAGGTCAGGATATTGACCGAAAACCCCACCAGATGAATCGCCGCCACCGTGCCGATCAGCGCCACCGGCAAGCTGACCATGGGCACCAGCGTGGCGCGTGCGTCGCGCAGGAACAGAAAGATGATCGCCACCACGATCATCAGCGCCAGCGCCAGGGTCTTTAGCACTTCGGTGATGGCGCCCCCGACGAACGTGGCCTCGTCCGAGGTCACGAAAATCCGGACGTCCGATGGCAGGATACCTTGCAGGTCCTCGACAATGCCGGTCACCGTGCGCGAAATGTCCAGCGTATTGCTTTGCGCCTGCCGGATGATCCCCAAGCCGATCCCGGTTTCGTCATTGGCGCGCAGGATGGTTTCGCCCGGCGCCGGACCAAGGGTAACGCGCGCCACATCGCCCAACCGGGTGTTCTCGCGCAGGACCAGCGCCTCGAACGCCTCGGGGGTCTGGACGCTGGCGGTGGTGCGGACCTGGATGCTCTGGCGTTCATTGGACAGCGCGCCCGCTGGTACGTCAAAGGACACATTGCGCAAGGCCCCGCGCACATCGGCCAGACTGAGCCCGCGCGATGCCAGCTCCAGCAAGTCGATATCGACGCGGAAAATCGCATCGCGCGCGCCGAACACCTGCAGATCAGCCACGCCGGGGGCCGAAATCAGGCGATCCTCGACCAGTTCCTCGACCAGCCGGGTCAGGTCCTGCACCGACCGCGTGGCCGAGGTGACGCTGATCCGCATGACCGCATCGGCATCGGAATCGGCCTTGATGATGCGGGGTTCATCGACCCCGGCGGGCAGGCTGTTGCGAATGCGTCCGATGGCATCGCGCATGTCGGTGGCGGCCACATCGATATCTGTGCTGTCGCTGAACTCAGCCACCACCCGCGAGCGCCCGAACCGCGACGACGACGAAATGCTTTGCACCCCCGACACCCGGCCCACCGCGCCTTCGATCCGGCTGGTGATCTCGCGGTCGATGGTTTCGGGGCCGGCGCCGCTGAACTGCGTAGTGACCGTGATCACGGGGCGGTCCACGTTGGGCAGCTCTCGCACTTCCACCGCAAACAGTGCCGCCAGCCCGGCAATCACCACAAGCGCACTCAGAACAAAGGCCAGGATCGGGCGGCGCACGAACAGGGCAGTGCCGGATTTCGCGGCCTCGCTGGCATCAAAGCTATCGCTGTCCACGTCGCCGGGAGTGGCGTCCTTTGCGGCAGGTTCGTCAGTTAAGGGGCTCTTGCCATCATCAACGCTCATGCGCGGTTTCCTCAGCTATCCGGGCCTCAGATATCCGGAGTGGTGTCGGCGTCGGCATCGGTCTGCATGGCACGCCGGGTCAGAAGATCGCCTTGCCCCGGCTCGGTCGCGGGCACCAGTTCGTCGATCGTAACTTCGGCGCCGGGGCGCAGGTTCTGCACGCCTTCAAGCACGACTTTCTGCCCCGGCGCGAGATCGGCGCGCAGCAGCACGGCATCATCGCGACGTTGTGCGATCTCGATCCCGACGCGGCGGGCGCGGTTTTCGTCATCCACCGCCCAGACAAAGGCGCCACCCCGGTCCCATTGGATCGACAGCGGATCGACCGCGGGATAGCTTTGACCAGGAAGGATGACCGAAATCCGGAACGCCATCCCCGGGCGCAGTCGGTCGTCAGAATTGTCGATTTCACCCTGTACGCGCAAGGTGCGGTTGCTCTGGTCGACGCGCGCATCGACCGCGCGGATGCGCCCACTCACCACGTCCTGCGGACGCGACAGCGGGCTGACTTCAAGCGCATCGCCGGGGCCGATCAGGCCCACGAACCGCTCGGGCACATTGAAGCCCACCAGAAGCGTGCTGCGGTCATCCAGCCGCGCGATTTCATTTCCGGCGCTGACCTGATTGCCCGGCTCCAGCGCAACCAGCCCTATCCAGCCTGAAACCGGGGCGACGATCTGGCGGCGGCGCAGTTCGTATTCGGCATCGCGCAGGTCCAGCCGCGCCTGATTGAGCGCGAGGTCGGCCTCCTGGATCTGGACCTCGGTTGCGGTACCGCTTTCGCGCAGTCGCGCGACCCGATCGGCCCGCGACTGGGCATCCTGCATCCGCAGTTGCGCACGGTCCACGGCGAGTTGCTGCGCTTCGCTGTCCAGTTGCGCGATGATGGTGCCTGCCTCGACCCAGTCGCCCGATGCGACCGATGCGGACTCGAGCCGACCCGAAACTTCGGGCGTCAGGGACACGCTGCGCAGCGCCTCGGCGGTACCGATGGCGCCCAGCCTGTTATCGGCATCGACGGCGCCGACCTCCTGCGCGACCACCCGCACACCGCCGCCGCCCCCGCCAAAGGGCGGGCCGCCGCCGGGTCGACCATTCGCGGTCTCGGCAACAGGAAGCCCCAGCGCTTTCATCGGGGCCAGCAGGCCCGCGCGTTCCAGCACGGGATGTGAGGCGGGCAGGAAAACCGCCCATCCCACCAGTGCCGCGATCACCAGCACAATGCAGACGGCCAGAGCCTTGATCCATTTCATCGCGTTTACCTGCGGTAATTCGTGCCAAAAATCAATCCTGACGTGAATCTAGCGCGGCGCTCACAGGGATAAAGTCACTCCTGCGCACACGAATTGTTCAACTGTGCATTGCGCTGCCTCCCGCGCCAAGGCAACCGGCGCAGTTTCTTCGGCGTGCAAGACAGGCGCACACCGGCAGTGGACGGTCAGTGCTCAGTAGATCGCGCGCCCTCCGGACAGGTCGAACACCGCACCCGTGGTGAAGCTGTTTTCGGCGGATGCCAACCAGCAGATCATTGCTGCGGCCTCCTCGCGCGCAAGAAATCGCCCACGCGGGATTCGCGACAGCATATAGCCGATGTGTTCTTCGGTCATTTGCTCGAAGATGCGCGTGCGCACGGCGGCGGGGGTCACACAGTTCACTGTGATATCGCCGCCTGCCAGTTGCTTGTCCAGCGATTTGGTTAGTGCGATGACCCCCGCCTTGGAGGCCGAATACACTGCAGCGTTGGGGTTGCCTTCCTTGCCTGCGATCGACGCGATATTGACGATCCGCCCGTATCCGCGCGCCCACATGCCGGGGACTACGGCCTTGCAACAATGAAACACCCCGGTCAGATAGATGTCGATGATCGCGCGCCACTCATTCACCGGGTAATCGGCGACTGTTGCGTTCATGCCCGCAATCCCGGCGTTGGCAACCAGTACATCGACGCCCCTAAGCGCGGAACCGGTTGCGGCGAGCGCAGACTGGACAGCGGCGAAATCAGTTTGCTGCACGGCGACAAAGGATGCGCCGATCTCGGCCGCGACCTGTGCGCCAAGGGCCTCGTCCCGGTCCCAGATCGCGACCCGCGCCCCCGATGCGATCATCCGTTCCGCCACGGCCCTGCCGATGCCTTGCGCACCGCCGGTGAATACTGTGATACGGTCGTTCAGGTCGATCCGGTTCATGGCGTATTTCCTGTCGCACTTTCGGGCCGGAGTGGGGACTTGTCATCGGCCGTGGGTCCCGCCGCTGCCAGCAGCCGGGCCATGTTCTCGCCCAGCATGGCAGCGCTTGCGCTGGCCGGTCCGGGTCCGTGGCGGGCAACCATGTCCAGGCATTGGCGATAGGTCATGTGCCGCGCGGCAACTGGAAAATCCGACCCCCAGACCAGCCGCTCGGAGCCGAAGGCGGCGCACAGAAGCTGCCCGATCCAGGCCAACGCCGGATAGGGATAGGCATCCTGTGGCCCGGCCACGTTGCCCGCGCCCGAAAGCTTGACATGGATGCCCGGGCAGGACGCCGCAGCGGTCACAAGTGCCGGGCCGTCGCGGGTGATGGCGGTGCGCGGGCCCAGAAACGCCATGTGGTGCAGCAGGATCGTCAACCCCGGTATGCGGCGGGCAAGATCTGCCACATGGGGCACCTGATGCGGGAACACCGAAAGACTGGCAATCAGCCGGTTTTCTGCCGCAGGCTCGAAGAATGCGAAGCCTTGGGCGCTTGCCAGCCAGGCGCCGGACCCGACCTCGTCCAGATAGCTGGTGAAGCCGCGCAGAGGCCAGCGCGCCAGCGCCGCGCGCAACCGGCCGCGGCGCCCGGCGTGCGGAATTCAGGCGACCAACGGCATTCCAGATCGGGGAAAACCTCGAACCGGTCCGGAAAGCTGTCGGCTGTGGCAAAGGCACAACCGGCGTTGTCTGGGTTTGCGCCGATCCCGGCGCAGATCACCACCGCGTGGTTCACGTCGTTGCGGTCCATATGCCACAGAACCTGTTCGGGCGCGGATTTCGGGGTCCGGCACCGGCGGGTCATAGGGCCAGCGCGCCCAGATGTGGCAATGGCTCTCGACGATCACGTGGCACCCCCGTGGAGACCGGCACACGCCCGATGGCGGCCTGCACCGCAACGACGGTTGCGGTTTGCGCGCTTTCGTCATGCACGCAGGCCACCGCACGTTCGGGTCGGTGCGATAGAGCGGTTGCCGCGTCTGCGCGCACTCCGGCAATGCCCGGGGACACCGTGGCGCGAAGGGGCAGCCGCCTTCGGGAAGCGCCTGCATCTCGGCGGCGCTGCGCCCGTTGCCAAGGCTCCAGCTGACATCGGGATCGGGAGAGGGTACGGCATCGATCAGCGCTTCGGTATAAGGATGGCGCGGGCACTTGATGACCGCCTCGGCCGCGCCGACCTCCATTACCTGACCGCCACAAAAGACCAGCACCGTATCTGCGATCTGATTGGCCGTGGCCAGATCATGCGTGACATAGACCAGTGCGATCCCGCGCGCGGTTTATCTTCCACATGGGTTCGAGGATGGTCGACTGCAGCGAGGCATCGACCATCGATACCGGCTCGTCCGCCAGAAGGATTGTGGGTTGCAACGACATGGCGCGCGCCCGCATCACCGGCTGGCGCTGCCCGCCCGAAAGCTGATGCGGGTACTTGCCGATGGTTTCGGCCGGGCGCAGGCCCACGGCGGTCATGGCAGCGGCCACCTGCTCCAGTGCCGACCTGCGGTTGCTTGCCAGCCCGAAGGCAATAAGCGGCGCGACCAGCGGGTGTTCGATCCGGTAGAAGGGGTTGAAAACGTCGAACGGCTCCTGAAACACCGCCTGCACCTGGCGGCGATAGGCGCGCAGCTCAGAGCGCGAGAATCTTTCCAGAGGGCGCCCGTCGAAGGTCACTGTGCCGTCGGTCGTGGGCTGAAATCCGAGCAGCACGCGCATGAGCGTTGTCTTGCCGCTGCCGCTTTCGCCGACCACGGCGGTTATGGACGGGTCGGGGCCGCCCACCGACATTGTCATGTCACTGAGCGCCTGCGTGCGCACCCTCCCGGCGAAACCGGCGGTGAAGGTCACACCGGCCGAGACGATTTCCAGAAGCGCATGGTTCGCGGTGTTCATGGCGTCATCTCCTCGGCGCGGTGGCAGGCGGCGACATGCGCACCGATCCCGCCTGCACCGCCGACACTGAACGTGCGTAGCGCCGGAGTTTCTTCGGCGCAGCATGCCTCTGCCATTGGGCAGCGCGGGTGGAACGGGCAGCCGGGAATGTGGCTCAGAAGCGACGGCGCGACCCCGGGAATACCGCGAAATCGCGCGCGTTCCTGAAACGAGGGCAACGCGTCGATCAGTATGCGGGTATAGGGGTGGCGCGGGCGCGCGAACTGGGCGCGCACCGGACCACGCTCGACCAGCCGCCCGGCATACATCACGCACAGTTCGTTGACGAAATGCGCCATCTGCGCCATGGTCACGGCCGATCAGCAAGACGCCCGCGCCGATGTCCGCCCTTCCCCGGCCAAGCGTCGCCATGACCTGTTTCTGTACCATGACATCCAGCGCCGAAGTGGGTTCATCGGCCCGTCCAAGCCCCGGTCGCCGGTGAACACGTCACGCGTGACCGAAACGAAGCTGCACATCGCGTGTTCCAGCCGCCCGATGGCACCGTCGGCGATCCGCTGGCGCAGGGCATCGACATGGGGCAGGCAATGATAGCTGTTGGCGATCAGCAGATGCCGGTTGCAGGCCTTCGCAATCCGCACCAGGTGCCACGCCTGCGCGGGGTCCAGCGTCATCGGTTTTTCGCACAGCACATGCACACCCGCCAGGAGCGCCGCAGCCGCGTGTTCGTAGTGCAGCGCATGGGGCGAGGCGACGATCACGATTTCGGGCCGCCGGTCCAGAACGGTGCGATTATCCTCTGCAGCAAAGGCAAAGCCGAAATGCGCTTTCACCCGGTCAAGGACGGCAGTACCTAGTCGGCTGACCCCTTCCGGCACGATCTCGGCACGCGATACCAGCACGGGGATGTGGTTCTGCGCGGCGAACCAGCCCGCGCCGATCACTGCCGCCCGCAACGCCCCGGTCACGTGCTGCGCCTTGGCGCCGGTGCTGGCGGTGCGAAGGCACCGACCTCCTCTGCGGTGTAGCGCGGAACGAATGACGGTTCGAGCGCGGATGCCGCGCGTTCCAGCAGTGTGTTTCGAAAGGCGGCAACGTGGTCGGCCTGCGCGGGGTCGGCGGCAATGTTGTGCCGCTCGGCTGGGTCGCGCAGGCTGTCGGTCATGAAGTTGTCTTCGTTCTCCTGAAGGACTGGCCCGCCGTCCTGGCGCACGTTCATGTCAAATCGGTAACGGTGCGTCCGCAGGCAGGCCCGGCGCGGCCAGCCACGCCCATCGGGCCAGGTGCCGATGTCCGATGCGGACGACGCCCGCGTGCCCGCCGCGCCCTGACCGACCACGGAAAAGATCGCCTCGGGCGCAGGGTCCCGCAGGAGCGCGCGGCCCTCGAACCCCGGATCAGGGTCCACTCCGGCCAGCGCGCAAAGCGTCCGGCCCAGGTCCAACGCTTCGGACAGGCTGTCGTTCAGGCACCCTGCAGGCACGCGTCCCGGCGCGCGCAGGGACGCAGGCCGGGGAATTGCAGAAATGCCGTGTAAAGCGCGTGCCTTCAGCCGCCAGCGCATCAAGCGCAGGCTTCGCGACCAGCGGCGCACTGACGTCTGCAAAGGTCGCCTGTTCGGTGGCCAATGCGGATGCCCTGAGAGCGTCAGACAGGATCCACAGGATGTTTGCGGGGCGCTTGGGTGGCATTCAGACATGACCCCGAGTTCTGTAATATAAACTTGAGTTGATGTATATGAACCACCCGAGTCAGCTTTGCCCGCGCGACCTTCCCCCGGATTGTGATAGTCACGCCAACCAATTGCCCCTCAGCCACATCATCGGCATATTCAACTGTTTGCAGGAATGCCGCCCGCTTTAGCGATCAAGTCCTGCGACGTGGCGCCCCGGATCACGTTGCCGTCGGTGATCCGTTGCACCGCATCATCATGCGCGGCCCGCGTGGATGACGCACAGCAATCCGTGACCAGCGTTGTCCAGTAGCCCCGATCCGAGGCATCGCGCGCGGTCAGTTCGACGCAGGCTTCGGTGACCACACCCGCCGCCCAGATCCTGTCCTTGCGCATGTTGCGCAGGATCTGGTCGATCGCGGTCGAATTGAAGGCACTCACCGATGTCTTGTCGAGCACGATCTCGTGCGGCAAGGGCGCGATTTCCTCAAGGATCTCAAGGTCCATCGGCAGGACCCTGGTTTCCTCCAGCCGGTTGACCAGCCCGTGTTTGCCGTCGCGCCCGTCCGGCGTACGATAGCCGATGCGCACATGAATCACCTCAACCCCGGCCTCGCGGCAGAACGCCAGCAGGCGCTGCAAGTTCGGCAGGATCTCGCGGATAAACGCAAAGCGCTCATCCAGATGCCCGGGTTTGCCCTGATCGACACAAAGCCGCCCCATCCAGCCATCGGGATGGGCGCACATCTTCTGCATGTCGACGATCAGCAGCGCCGTCTTGCTGGCATCGAAAGGGGGGAATTCGATCTCCTTGTCGAGATCCCAGTAAGGGTCATGCACCATGGGCAACTCCGTTCGGGTCAGGTCATGAAGAACAGATCCACGCCGCATCTGCGGGTGAAAGCGGGGGAAGCCGGTCGTCGATCAATTGCCGCAGAAGGCGTTTCTGGGCGGGTGGATCGGCCAACGCCCCGGCCAGGCCGATCCGGTTGATCTCGGCCATGCGGGGCAGCACCTGTTTCAGGATCTCTTGCCGCACACTCTGGCGCGTTCCGACGGGAAGGCCTTGCAGCCGCAGGGCGAATTCTGTTGCAATGCGGTCATCGAACACGCTTTCCCAGATCGCGCGTTCGGGCCCGAAATCGGGGTCCGGTCCGTGCCCTTGGCCCGTGGACAGCCGCTCCCCGCGCAGTCGGGCGGTGGCGACCGAGTCCACCGCGTCGCCGTCAAGCACCACGCCATACTCCGCCTGCGCCGCGTTCTGCGACACCAACCCGGCAAGTACATCGCGCAGCACCAGCGCGGAGTCGCGGTGCAAGGGGTTGCCGTATCCACCGCCCCCGGCGGTCAGGAAGGTCAGCGTATCGCCCGGCGCGACGAACAACTCGTCGATCTTGCCCAGGCGGCGTTCGTCCGGGCGGCCACGGTTCAGGATGACCTCGCAGCGGGCGCCGGGGCGGCCCCCAGCCGCCCCCCAGGGGCGAAACACGAAGCGTTCCAGCCCGCGACCCAGCACCGAGGTGCCGGGGGTGCGAAACGCCAGCCGCATCTCCAGCCCCATGCCGCCGCGCCACTGCCCGGCGCCGCCGCTGTCCGGGCGCAGGCCGTAACGCTCGACGATCACACCGACTTCGGCTTCGCTGCGCTCCAGCGGCGTGTTGTAAAGGTTCGCAAGCCCGCTGTCGCGCCCGTCGATGCCATCCATCCCCGCCTGTCCGCCGGTGCCGCCCACCAGCGTCTGGATCACCGACAGCACCGGGTTGCCCGTTCCCTCCGCGCGTTCGGCCACCACCACGGGCACGACGGTCCCGCCCGAAGGGCACGGGATCAGCCCGGACAGCGCGCGTGTCAGCACGCCCACGATCACATCGTTGATCCGCACGGCGGTGGCCGCGCGCACACCCGTTGCCGCCGGAGCGACAGGGTTGAGGATGGTGCCGCGCGGCACGGCCACGGTGATGTTCTCGAACAGACCGAAATTGAGCGGGATCGTCGGGTCAAGGCTGCCCACCAGATGCATCAGCTTCAGCGTCAGCCACGGGTGGCGCATGCCACCTGTGGGCACGTTGTAGGCCGACGCCACTTGCGGGTCGGTCCCGGTATAGTCCAGGTGCACATGCCCGTCGCGCACCGTCATCCGGCAGCGGATGCGCACCGGAAAGGGGCTGTTGAAGTCATCGTCCAGATAATCCCAGAAATCGAACACGCCGTTGGGGATCTGGCGCTGGACCTCGCGCGATTTGGTGCGTGCCCAGTCCACCAGATCGGCCTGCGCGGCCATGAAGGTTTCCACCCCGTGGCGCGCGACAATGGCCTGCACGCGCCGTTCGCCCACGGTCAGCGCCGCCAGCATGGCGTGCACATCGGCCAGGTTCACCTCGGGGACGCGGCAATTGGCGCTGTAGATGGCCAGGAATTCGGTATTGATCTGTCCCGCCCGCACGATCCGCACCGGCGGGATCTGCAACCCTTCCTGAAAGATGGTGGTGAATGCTGGGCTGATACTGGACGGCACGCCGCCGCCGATGTCGGCGGAATGGATGAAATCCCAGCCGTAGCAGATGATCCGCCCGTCGTGGAAATAGGGCTTGATCAACTGCAGGTCCGGCATGTGCGTCGCCAGCCCGCCGCTTGCATAGGGATGGTTCGTGATGATGACGTCGCCGGGTTCCAGCGGCCCGGTGGCCGCCACCGCGGCGATCGCCGGGCCGCAATCGAGATCCAGAAACCCCGACACCCCCAGCGCTGCGGGATAGGCAAAGAACTTGCCGTCCAGATTGGCCAGCGCCGTGCCGAAATCCGCCGCGTCCTTGACATAGGTGCTGCGCGCGGCATGCGAGAGCGCAAGCGCCATCTCTTCGGTACAGGCGCGCAGCTTCTGGTGCATCAGCTCCAGCGTGATCTTGCCAAGCTTCATGCCCTGGCCTCCTGCCCTGTTCCCCGCCGCAGCCAGAGCGTGCCCGCGTCATCCGCCTCGGCGGTCCAGCCGCGCAGCACAAGTGTCGTGGTGTCGGGCTGCTCCACGATCAAAGGCCCTTCCAGCCGTGCCCCTTGGGCGATCAGCGCGCGTTGCAGCACCGGCACTTCGGTCCAGCTGTCAAGAAGAACCTGCCGGGTTTCGGGTGCGGCGGCATCCACGTCCACGGGATCTTGCGCAGGCAGCGTGACCGGCGCCAACCGCCCGGTGGCCGTCATGCGCAGATTCACCAGCTCAACCCCGCCGGTGGCTTGCCTGTAGCCATAGACGCGCTGGTGTTCGGCGTGGAACGCCGCCGCCAGCGCGCCGGCGCGATCGGTTTCGGGTGCGGTTTCCGGAGCAGCGTCGAGCACGGGAATGCGGAATTCGAACGATTGGCCCGGATAGCGCATGTCCGCCGAAACGGAAAATTCCTGCGCCTGCACAAGGCTTCCCTCACCGCGCAGCCAGCCTTCGGCAGTGGTGCGCAGGGTATCGATGATCGCGTCAATCGCCACCGCATCCGCATCGTCCCCCGCAAGGGTCATGCGGCAGGGTCGGACGAAATCGCGCTGGACATCGGCCAGCAGGGCGCCCAACGCACAGAACGTTCCCGGCGAGGTCGGGACGATAACGGTGCCGATCCCGGCTTCCTCGGCCAGCAACAATGCCGTGGTCGGGCCGGCCCCGCCAAAGGCCACAAGCTGCGCATCGCGCATGTCCAGCCCCTTTTGCGCCAGCAGCTTGGTGATCTCGGTCGCCATGCGCACAGTCGCCACTCCGCAGATCGCGCGCCCGATTTCGGCGCTGTCGCTCAGGCCAAGCCCGGCGCCCACGGTACCCAGCGCCGCCTTTGCGGCGTGTTTGTCCAGCGGCATCCGGCCATCCAGGAACCGCCCCGGGTGCAACACACCCATCGCGAGCAGGGCATCGGTGATAGTCGGCTCCACCCCGCCCCGGCCATAGGACACCGGGCCGGGCCGTGCGCCCGCGCTGTGCGGTCCGACCTTGAGCACGCCTTGCGCATCGCGCCAGCCGATCGACCCGCCCCCGGCCCCCACCGCCGAAACACTGACCACAGGCAGCATCAGGGGATAGTCGCCGACCTTGGAATTCTGGGCGATTTCGGGCAAGCCACCGATGATAGACGACACGTCCGAACTGGTGCCCCCCATGTCGAAGGTCAACAGATGAACCCGCGCCGGATCGATCCGCCCGACAGCGATCGCCGCCGCCGCCGACACCCCTGACGCAGGCCCCGACAGGATCGTGTCCACGGGCCGTTCGCGCGCGGTGGCAAGGCTCATGGTGCCGCCGTTGTTCGACGTGATGTAGAGTGCCGCCTGCACGCCAAGGTCGGCCAGATACTGTGACAACCGGTCGAAATAGGCGGCCATGAGTGGATGGATATATGCATTCAGCACCGCGATCAGGGCGCGCTCGTACTCCTTGACCTCGGGCCAGAGCGCAGCGGACGCGGTGACCGGCACCCCCGGCAGGCGCTGCACCAGCGCATCGGCCAGCGTGGCCTCGGGGGCGGGATCGGCGTAGGAGTTGAGCAGCATCACCGCCACCGCGTCATAGCCGCCCGCCGCGATCTGCGCGGCAAGCGTGTCCAGCGCGGCGGGATCAGCGGCGCGCAGCACGCGTCCGTTGGCCAGCAGGCGCGCAGGCACCTCGAACACGTCGCGCCGCCCGACCAGCGCCTTTTCGCGCCCCAGCCGAAAGTTGTAGGAACTGGGCAGGCGCCCGCGCGCCAGTTCCATCACGTCGCGGTTGCCTTCGGACACCACCAGCGCCACGCGGCAGCCGCGTTCCTGGATGATCGCATTCAACCCCAGCGTGGTGCCGTGGGTGATCACGTCGATCTGTGACGCCGCCGCGCCCTCTTGCGCCAGAAGGGCCGCGATTCCTTGCGCGATGGCTTCGGCCGGGTTGGCGGGCACCGATGCTTCCTTGTGGAAGATCAGGCGCTTGCCATGCGTTTCCGCCATGACGAAATCGGTGAACGTGCCGCCGACATCAATGCCGATGCGATAGCGTCTGTGATCGCTCATCTTGTCCTTCGCCTTGCCCCGGGTCGCGCAACCGGGCGCGTCGGCCCGTCGGTTGGATGCGCAGAATAGAAGAATTAAATTGTATTACAAGCTAACAAAAATTGCATGCGCGTCTCGCGCCAGGCAGTCACAACCCGGGGGTCTGGCGCGCGATCATGCGCCCGCTGCCCGGCCTCGCACAAAGAACCGCGTCGCGCACGATGACCGCGCCCCGCCGGAGCACCGTGCGGGGCCAGCCGCGCACGGTGCACCCGGCATAAGGAGTGTATCCGGCCCGGTCCTGCACATCGGCGTCTGTCAGTGTCCGGTGCTGGTCCGGGTCCCACAAGACCAGATCGGCGTCGGCACCGATGGTGATGACCCCCTTCGCCGGGGCCATGCCATAGATACGCGCCGGGTTTGCCGCCGTGACCTCGGCAAAGCGCACCAGCCCGCGCGGGCCGTCATGGGCCATTGCGTCAAAGGCCAGCGCCAGCCGCGCCCCGATCCCTGGCACCCCGTTGGCAATTTCCTTGAAGGTCGCATCCGGCCCGTGCTTGAGCTTGCCGCTGTCGTCATAGGCATAGGGCGCATGATCCGAGGACAGGATCTGCAGGTCACCGCGCCGCAGCCCCTGCCAGAGCGCCGCCTGATCCGCGTGCCCGCGCGGGGGCGGCGAAAACATCCATTTCGCCCCCTCCAGCCCGGGCTTGTCCAGATCGTCAGCAGTCAGGAACAGGTATTGCGGGCAGGTTTCGGCATAGACCTCGGCGCCGTCACCAACGGCGGCGCGAATTGCCGCGACCCCTTCGCGGGTTGACACGTGAAAGATCGACACCGGCGCCCCCACCAGCCGCGCCAGATCGATCACCCGGCGCACAGCTTCGAGTTCGGACAGCCGCGGATGGGCCCGGGCGTGGTACTTGGGCGCGATCTTGCCCTCGGCCAGCAGCTTGCGGCTCATCCACGCGATCATGCCGTGGTTTTCGGCATGCACGCAAACCAATGCGCCGTGCCGCTTCGCGATCTCGAGCACGTCAAGGATATGCTCGTCACTGACCGACAAGCGGTCATAGGTCATGAACACCTTGACCGACCGGTGACCGGCATCGATCAGGGCAGGAAGCTCGGTCTCCAGGGTCAGGGGATCGGGATTGCCGATCATCAGGTGAAAGCCATAATCGATCACTGCGCCCGCCGCCGCGCGGCGCGTATAGTCGGCGACCACCTCGGACAGGCGCATGCTGCGATGTTGCGCGGCAAAGGCCAGAACCGTAGTCGTGCCCCCCAGCGCAGCGGCGGTGGTGGCGCTTTGCCAGTCATCGGCGGTCATCAGCCCAGTGGCCGAAACCTGCTCGATATGGGCGTGCACATCGACACCGCCGGGCATGACGATCTGCCCCTTGGCGTCGATCTCGTCGCGCGCCTGCGGCAGGCCCTCCGCCAGCGCCACGATCCTGCCATCAGCAACGCCGATATCGGCCTCGACCACGTCCTGCCCGCTGACAACGGTGCCGCCGCGGATAACCAGATCCAGCTTGTTCAGCATTGTGTCCTGCATTTTGTCACTCCAGATGTTCACGCACGCATCGCATACTCGGGGCGCTGCCGCTGCCCACCCGCCTCATGCGCCCAGCCAGTCCATGTAATCGGCAAAGGCGGCCTCGGGGGTGATGCGGGGGCGGCGGGCCGCCGGGAATTCGGCGTCGAAGCGTTGCCACGACAAAAGCCCACCATCGCTGGGATTGTGCAGCCCGATAGGCGCGCCCGGCACATCGCCGATATCGTGGCGGAAGCCGGGAAAGCGGTCGGCCAGCATCCCGCACCAATCCGCAACGGTCCAGACCTGTGACGGGCCAAGGTTGTAGGTGTCATGCCGGGGCGCCGTGGCCATGCCAAGCGCAATCAGCGCGTCGGCGGCATCGGTGGCGTACTGCCAGTTGCGTCGTGCCGGGCGCGGCAGGACCAGTGGCCTGCCGTCCTGCGCGTGCCGGGTCGCGTGCCAGAAGGGGCTCATGGTGTCGCGCACACCGGTCTCGACCTCGTGCCGACCGAATACAACGCCCAGACGCCCGGTCACGCACGGCAGCCCGGAAACGGCAGCGAGGCGGCGCACGATCGCCTCGGACGCGGATTTGGTGATGGCATAAAGTGTTACCGGATCATGGGGACGGTCTTCGTCGATCAGGGCGCCGTCCGGCACGCCGGGTCCAAAGACCGCCACCGACGAGACATGGACGAACCGCGCGACGCCGCTGTCTGCCGCCGCCTGCAGGGCCGCCGCCGTCCCGGCCAGGTTCACCGACACCGCAGCGCAGGGATCTGCGCGTTCGCGTTCGGGGCCGGGGGTGATCGCGGCGGCATGCACCACCCGCGTCACACCGTGCCGGGTCATCAACCCCGCCAGAAGCGCGGGGTCGCGCGTATCACCGGCGACCGCATGCAGGGTACCGGGCGCAAACGCTTCGGCGACGGTGGCAGGAATCGCGCGCTGGTCAAGCGCCACAACCGAAGCGCCCTGCCCCGCCAGCCGCTCCAGCAGGTTCAGCCCGATGAACCCCGCAGCCCCTGTCACCATCCATGTCATCGCGCGGTCCCGTCGACCTTGGCCGCACGATACGCCGCCAAGGTGGTGTCGTCCGGCGGATATGTCCCGTCAAGTGGCGCGCCTGATTGCAGGCGCGCCAGCAGGAATTCCTCAAGCCGTTCCTTCCCCAACGCCTTCTCGGCAACCGTGTCGGCCAGATGCGGCGGGACCACCACCACGCCATTGCCATCACCCACCACGATATCACCGGGATAGACCGGCACACCGCGGCAATCGATGGCTTCGCGCCAGCCCACGATCATCACCCGCGCAGTTCCCGGCACCGGCGCCGACCCGGCGGAAAAGACCGGCAGCCCCACCTGCCCAAGCGCCGCCTGATCGGCCACGCCGCCATCGGTCACGATCCCTGCACAGCCGATGTTGTGCAGATGCGTGGCGATCAGGTCACCGAACAGGGACACCCCACCGATACCGCCGATGCCGGTCACGATCACCTCGCCCGCCGCGACATCACGCATGGCGGCGCGGTGCGCGTTGGGTATGCGCCCGGCGGCGGCGTCCGCGCGCAGATCCTCGCGCACGGGAATGGCGCGCAGGGTAAAGGCCGGACCGGCGAAAGCCTGCGTCACGGGGCCGGCGGGCAACAGCCCGGCAATGAAAGCATTCATCAGGCCAAGGCCATACAGGCTTTGACTGATGGCGGGGACCCCCGCGGCGCGCAGCGCGGACAGGGTTTGCGCGGATACCGTCATGCGCGGCTCTCCTTTGCGGTTTCCAGCCATTGGCACAGGCAATCGGCCAGCGCCTCGATATCCGAGCGCTCGTTATAGGCCTGGATGCAGAAGCGCAGCCAAAGCCGCCCGGCGAGCGGCATCACATGCACCTCGATCCGGTGTGCGTCCCACAGGCGCGCCTTGAGCGCGTTGGCTGTAGGGCGCTCGGGCGGTTCGGGGCTGTAGAGCATCTGCGGCAGTTCAACCGTTGCCATGGCCCCGAACATGGCGTCCGGCGCCCCGGCCTGCGTGCCCAACCGTTCGGCCAGAAGCGCCGCGCCTTCGACCGCCACAGCGTGGTTACGCGCCCGCAGCGCGGCACCGCCAAGCTGCTGATGAAAGGCGATGGCATCCGGCACCGTCAGCGCAGGAGACCAGTCACGGGTGCCGATCATGTGGAATTCGTCGGGAAAGCCACTGCCATAGGCGTGGCTGATGGCCAGCGGATGCAGCCCTTCCCGCGCCCGCGCCGCCACCCGGACAAAGGCCGACCCCTTGGGCGCGCACAACCATTTGTGGCAGTTGCCGACGTAGTAATCGGCGTCCAGCGCATCGAGGTCCAGATCGACCATCCCCGGCGCATGTGCCCCGTCCACCAGCACCGGCACGCCCTGCGCCCGGCAATGCGCGACGATTTCCGCCACCGGCATGATAACCGCCGAGGCCGAAGCGATGTGATCGATGCACACCAGCCGGGTCGCGCCCGTGACCGCAGCGCAGACTTGCGCCGCGACCTCTTGCGGACCGGAAACCGGCAGACCAAGCGTAACCACCCGCAACTGCGCGCCGGTCTGGGCGCAAACGTGGTGCAGTGTCTGCCGGACGGCGTTGTAGATGTGGTCAGTGACCACGATCTCGTCCCCCGTCACGAAGGGAATGGAGCGCAGGATCGCACCGATTCCCCCGGTCGTGTTCTCCACGAACGCCAGCGAATCCGGCGAAGCGCCCAGAAATTCGGCAAGTGTATCCGCCGCGCGACGCAAGGCGCCGGGCAATTCCGTGTTGATGAACAGACAGGGCTGATCCTCCAGACGGTCCTGCCAGTCGCGCTGTTTTTGCAGCAATACCTTGGGCGCCGCCCCGTAGGAGCCGTGATTGAGAAAAGTCATCGGTGCGCGCAGCCCCCAGTGGGCACGGGCAGAATGACCGGTTTTGGCGGGTTGCATCATGGGCTCTTCCGTTTGTAATATCGATAGACTGTATAACAGGATTGAAATGTCAACCGGAACGTTCAATGATGCACACCGGAGCGGCGCTCCGGACCCGCGGCGCCCCACGCGCCACATGAACCCGATGCCACCGGGCAGGAAACGCAGGACGACGGACCGGACATGACGCTATTCATCTTCCGAAGGGTCCTGCAGGGTGCCCTTGTGATCTTCATGATGTCGCTGGTGGTGTTTGTCGGCATCTATCAGATCGGCAACCCCATCGATATCCTGATCAATCCCGAGGCGCCCCCGCGTGTCCGCCAGGAGGTGATCGAGCGGCTGGGTCTGGACCAGCCCTTGCCGACGCAATACCTGCGCTTTGTCCTTGGCGCGCTCCAGGGCGATCTGGGAGACAGCTATGTCTATAACGTCCCTGCCTTTTCGCTGATCGCCAAGGCACTGCCCGCAACGCTGGAGCTGGCCTTTGCGGGCCTGTTGCTGGCCATCGTGCTGGGTGTGCCGCTGGGCATGTGGGCGGGCTATCGCCCCGAGCACTGGAGCAGCAAGGCCATCATGGGTGTTTCCATCCTGGGGTTCAGCCTGCCGACATTCTGGGTGGGGCTGATGATGATCGTCATCTTCAGCGTAGAGTTGCGGTGGCTGCCCTCGGGCGGGCGCGGGGAAACGGCCAGCCTGTTCGGGATCCATTTCAGCTTTCTGACCTGGAACGGGCTGACGCATCTGCTGCTTCCTGCGCTGAATCTGGCGCTTTTCAAGCTGGGCCTGGTGATCCGGCTTGTGCGCGCCAGCATGCAGGAGGTGCTGAAACAGGATTTCATCCGCTTTGCCCGCGCCAAGGGCTTGCCGCAGCGGGTCGTGGTGGGGGTGCATGCATTTCGCAACATCTTGCTGCCGCTGACCACCATCCTGGGGCTTGAATTCGGCTCGCTCGTGGCTTTCGCCGTTGTGACGGAAACGATCTTTGCCTGGCCGGGCATGGGGACGCTGATCATCAAGTCGATCAGCGTGCTCGACCGGCCGGTGATTGTCGCCTACCTGATGATGACGGCGTTCCTGTTCGTGATCATCAACCTGCTTGTGGACATCGCCTATTCGCTTCTGGACCCGCGCGTGCGCCTGGGCGAGGAGCAGGGATGACCGCCGCCCCCGACATCACGCGCCCGCCCCGGCTGCGCCGTTTCGCCGCAGATTTCGTGCGCAGCCCGATCGCCGTGGTCGGCTTGGTGATCTTTGTGACGCTGTGCATCATGGCGGCGCTGGCACCGCTGATCTCGCCGCAAAATCCCTATGACATGATGACCCTGAACCTGATGGACAGCCGCCTGCGCCCCGGCGAGGTGGGCAGCGCGGGTTATGTGCATCTGCTGGGCACCGACGATCAGGGCCGCGATATCTGGAGCGCGATTGTCTATGGCCTGCGGATCAGCCTTGGCGTCGGGCTGGGCGCGGGCGGAATCGCCGCGGTCATCGGCACCAGCGTCGGGATCTTCGCGGCGTTCCGGGGCGGCATGGTCGAAACAGTGCTGATGCGGCTGGTGGATTTCCAGCTCAGCTTTCCGGCGATTCTGGTCGCGCTCATCATGCTGGCGGTGCTGGGGCCGGGTGTGGACAAGGTGATCTTTGCGCTGGTGATTGCGCAATGGGCCTATTTCGCGCGCACCGCCCGCAGCGCCGCGCTGGTGGAAAGCCGTCGCGACTATATCGCCGGGGCGCATTCGCTGGGGCTGGGGCAATGGCGGATCATCTTTGGCCACCTGCTGCCCAACAGCGTGCCCGCCGTGATGGTCATTGCCGCGATCCAGGTGGCGAACGCCATCCTGCTGGAGGCGACGCTCAGCTTTCTGGGGATGGGGTTGCCGGTGACCGAGCCTTCGCTGGGGATGGTCATATCCAACGGGTTCCAGCACATCCTGTCGGGGCGCTACTGGATGACCATCTATCCCGGCATCGCGCTGGTGCTGCTGGTGCTCAGCCTGAACCTGATCGGGGACCGGCTGCGCGAACTTCTTGACCCGCGAAAGGTGCTGTAATGAGCGCACAGCATCCCCCCTCCGCCGGGCACACGGTCGCCGAGACGGCACCGCTTGCGCTTGAAGTGCGCGACCTGTTGACACGCTTCGTCACCAAACGGGTGGCGCTGACTGCCGTGGACGGAATCTCGATTGCCGTGCGCCGGGGCCGGATCATGGCGCTGGTGGGCGAATCGGGGTCCGGGAAATCGGTTACAGGGCTGTCGATCATGGGCCTGATCGACCCGCCGGGACAGATCGCGGGCGGCGAAGTGCGTGTTGGCGGACAGCGGTTCGACGTGACCGATGACCGCCAGATGCGCAGGCTGCGCGGCAATCGGCTGGCGATGATCTTTCAGGACCCGATGATGACCCTGAATCCGGTGCTCCGAATTTCCCGCCAGATGACCGAGGCGATCACCACACACCACCCCGAAGTCACCCGTGCCGAGGCCCGCGCGCGGGCCCACTCAGCGCTGGCGCTGGTCGGCATTCCTTCGCCGCGCGAACGGCTTGACAATTTCCCGCACCAGCTTTCGGGCGGTATGCGCCAGCGCGTGGCCATCGCCACCGCCCTTCTGAACAACCCCGAGGTCATAATTGCCGACGAGCCCACCACCGCACTGGACGTCACCATTCAGAGCCAGATCCTCTATGAAGTCGAGCGCGTCTGCGAAACCCACGGCACGGCCTTTGTCTGGATCACGCATGACCTGTCAGTGGTTGCCAACCTGGCGCATGACGTGACGGTGATGTACGCGGGCCGGATCGTCGAAACGGGACCGGTGCGCGACGTGCTGGAAAACCCGCTGCACCCCTATACGCGCGGCCTGATCGACAGCGTGCCCGACATCGACATCCGCAAGGGCAAGCTGATCCCGATCGCGGGCATGACTCCGCAACTGGCCGATCTGCCGCAAGGCTGCAAGTTCGCGCCCCGCTGTCCGCTGCGCGTGCCGGAATGCGCAGCGGAGCCGCCACTGGTCACACGGGCCGACGGGCGCGCGGTGCGCTGCGTGCGCCCCCTGGATACGGAGCCCCCCCGATGACCGCGCTGGTGGAACTCTCCGGGATCGGGCGCCGATTCACCCGCAAGCTGGACGTGGCGGCAAAGATTCTCAACCTTCTGGGCGGGTCGTATCGCGAACAGGTCGTGCACGCCGTCGACGGGGTAGATCTGTCGATCAGCGCGGGCGAGGTGCTGGCGCTGGTGGGCGAATCGGGCTGCGGGAAAAGCACGCTGGGCCGGATCGTCGCCGGAATCCTGCCATCCAGCAGCGGCACCATGTCATTTCGTGGCCGCGATGTCGCGGCGCTGGCCGGGACCGACCGGTTGGCTTGGGTGCGCAGCATCCAGATGGTGTTCCAGGACCCGATGACGTCGCTCAACCCGCGTAAATCGGTGTTCGAGGCGATTTCCGAGGCACCGGTCTATCACCGCATCTTCAGCCGGGCCGAAGCGCCGGCAAAGGTGGCGCGCTTGCTGTCGAATGTCGGGCTGGACCCGCAATTCGCCAACCGCATGCCGCACGAGCTGTCCGGCGGCCAGCGCCAGCGGGTGGCCATCGCACAGGCGCTGGCCGTCAAGCCCGAGGTTCTGGTCTGCGACGAGGCGACTTCGGCGCTGGATGTGTCGATTCAGGCGCAGATCCTGAACATGTTTTTGGAGCTGAAGGAAGAATTCGGCCTGACCTATCTGTTCATCAGCCACAATCTGGGCGCGGTGCGCCATGTCGCCGACCGTGTGGTGATCATGTATCTGGGCCAGGTGGTCGAGGTTGCGCCAGCCGATGACCTGTTTGCCACGCCGCACCATCCCTATACGCGCGCGCTGCTGCTGGAAGCGCCGCGCCTTGAACGTCGCCGCCGGTTCGAACCGATCCGGGGTGAAATCCCCTCGCCCCTCGATCCGCCCTCGGGGTGCTATTTTCACCCACGCTGCCCCATGGCCACCGACCGCTGTCGCACCGAACGGCCAATACTGCGTGAAACGGGAGGCGACCGCGTGGCTGCGTGCCATTATGCCGAAATGGTCAGCCCGCCGGATGCGCTGGCCCCATCATCTGAAGCCCCGGAACCCGGACACATGAAACCCGGGCGGGCACCGCTCAGCGCTGAAGCGCCTCGGTCGGAATGAAATGCGCCTCGAGCGCGGCTCGGACTTCCTCCAGCGGGCCGGGCGTCTTGACCTGTTCCAGGATGAACGCGTGTAGTTCAATGTGCTTGCGGGTCAGCAATTGCAGATCAATGCGGCGGTACCCAGGCACGTTCAGAACGATCAGGACATGCCGCGCGATCATTTCCCACAGGGCGCGCACGACCTCGTTATGGGCCGCCAGCGTGATCTCGCGGTGAAAGGCCAGATCGCCGTTGCGGAATTCCTCGTAGTTCTGGGCCTTGGCCGAGCGTTTCATCTGCTCCAGCGCCAGGGTCAGGGATGAAATATCTTCGGACCCGTCGTGCCAGTGGCGGATCGCATCACGCAGCAACAGGGATTCCAGCAGAACGCGCGCCTCCTGAACCTGCTGCGCGGTGTCGTCCGAGGCTTCGGGCACCTCGTAGCTTTGCCGCCCCTCGCGCAGAACGCCCTGCGTGGCAAGGATTTTCAGCGCCTCGCGCACGGGAACGCGGCTGACATTCAGCTTCTCGGCAAGGCTGACTTCGACAATGCGTTCGCCTGGTTTGATGGATTGTTCCGCGATCGCCTGGGCGATCATGTCGGCAATCGTATTGGCAAGCGAGACTTTCTTGAGCGAGCGAATGCCGCTCAAGGATGATCGCACGCTTCCTTTCTGCGCCAAGGGCCTTCCTCCTGCCAAAACCTCTGCGTCAGGGATTCTGGAAAAACCCGTTCGCCTGCAACTGTTTAAGATTAACACAACTTCTCAATCGACCGTGGGGAAGATAGTCCACGACAGCCTGCATTGCCAAGCGCCGAATGTCGCGCAGACTTTCGGGGCTGTAGAAGGCGGCGTGCGGGGTCAGGACAAGGCGCCCTTCAAGCCAGGGCTCGTTGCGGGTCCAGGCAGCAATCAGCGGGTGGCTTCGGTCCAGCGGCTCGACCGGCAGCACATCCAGCCCCGCCGCGCAGAGATGGCCCGACCGCAACGCATCGGCTACAGCGTCAAGGTCGATCAACCCGCCGCGTGCCGTGTTGATCAGCACTGCGCCCGGCCTCATCCGCGCCAGCGCGTCCGCGTCGATCATGCGCACCGTTTCGGGTGACAGCGGGCAATGCAGGCTGACAATATCAGCCTCGGCCAGCAGGTCTTCCAGCCGCGCCACACGCTCCAGCCCAAGGCCCAACTCGGCCCCCGGCGGCAGATACGGGTCATGGAACACCACACGCATGTTGAAAGCCCGCGCGCGCAGTGCGGTGGCGGTGCCGATCCGCCCCAACCCGATCACGCCAAAAGTCTGGGTGCGCAGCCGTCTCAGCGGCGGCACCGGCAGCGCAAGCGTCTGCCAGGCGTCATCGCGCACATGCAGGCGCTGGTCATAGGCCGCGATCCCGCGACACAGCGCCAGCGTCAGCCCAAGCGCGTGGTCCGCGACCTCCATCGTGCCATAATCCGGCGTGTTGCACACCGGCAGGCCACGGCGGGCGCAGGCATCAAGGTCAATATGGTCATATCCCACCCCGGACTGCACGATGATTTTGACCGATTCGAACGTATCGAGCACGGCTGCGGTCAGCTTGTGGCGGCTGCGGCAGTTCACCACCGCATCGGCGCCCGGAAACAGGCGCCCGTCCACTGGGTTGTCGCCCAGGCGCACAACTTCGATCCGGTGCGGTTCAGGCAGGACCTCGCGTTCCACATCCGGGTGTTCAGCGAATTGCGGGTCGATCAGGACCACATGCGTCATCAGGCGGAGGCCCCGGCCGCCACCGGCACATCCATTTCGGCCAGCGCCGCATCAATGGAGGCGATGATATAATCGATGTCGGCCGTTTGCAGATCACCCATCACACCGATCCTGAACGTGCCCACCGCCGGGAAATTCCCCGGAAAGATGATCACCCCCCGGCGTTCAAGCGCAGCAAATAGCGCTTCGAAGCTGAAGTGCGGGTGATCGAGCACATGAAACGAGGTGACGATGGGCGCATTGGCGGCATCAGGCAGCAGGGTCGTGAAACCGCGCGCGCGCATCGCCGTGACCAGCCGTGTCCAGTGCCCGCGATAGCGCGCGTTGCGCGGCGCAACGCCGCCTTCGGCCTTGTGGGCGCGCAGGGAATGGGCCAGCGCGGCCAGCACATGCGTCGGCGGCGTCCAGCGGAAGAACCCGTTCTTCTGGAGGAAGTCCCACTGATCATGGAGGTCCAGACAAGGCGAGCCGGACCGCCCCTTCGCGCTTTCCAGCACATCGCGCCGGACGATCACGATCCCCATGCCCGGCACCGCCTCAAGGCACTTGTTGGGCGACAGAATCACCGCCTCGGCGGCAAGGGCTTCCACATCGATCGGCAACCCGCCGAAGGACGCCACCGCATCAATGATCAGCTTCTTTCCATGCGCGCGCGTGACCTCGGCGATTTCCTCGATGGGGTTCTGCGCCCCGGTCGATGTTTCGACATGGCACAGGCTGACATAGTCGATGGACGGATCGGCCCGCAGCGCCGCGTCCACGTCCGCGCCGGTGGGCAGCGGCGACAGGCCGAACGGCAACCGCGTGACGCGCATTCCCAATGCCTCGGCCAGATTGGCCATGCGCGTGCCATAGGCGCCGTTTTCAATCACCAGCACGCCTGCGCCGCGCGGCACCAGCGACTGAAACACCGCTTCGACCGCATAGGTCGCGCTGCCCTGAAGGGGCACGCATTCGTACCGCGCGGTCCCGTTGCAGATTTCCAGCAGATAGGACCGGATCCATGCAATCATCTCGATCATGGTGCGCGAATTCGCGCTACGATCCACCATCATCTGCTGCTTGACGTCCTGCGCCACGGTGACCGGGCCAGGGGTTAGCAAATACGACTCCAGTCGGCGTTCCATCAGCAGTTTCCCTTTTTGGGCCCGGTATGTTGCGGCGATACTCAGACGGTTACCGTCGCGCCCGCAGCCAGCGAGCGCGACACGCCTTCGAAGGCGGATACACCGTTGAGCACTTCTTCCATGGTGACAGGATAGGCTTCGTCGCCACGGATCGCGGCGGCAAAAGCCTCCAGTTCGGCGCGTTCGATATCGACCGGTGGGAAGCTCAGGGTCCGTCGCGCCCCGTCAAGCGCCGTGAAGGTGACCGCGCTTTCGTCGGTGATTTCCGCCGACCCGCCAGTGCCGAAGATCTTGAGCCGGAAACACGAGGTCGAGGCCGTCACGCACGATAGCACCGCACTTGCCCCCGAGGCCAGGCGAAACACCGCGACCATTGTGTCGTCCACCGGCAGGTCCGGCACGCGCCGGGACGAAACCGCATGAACCGATGCCACCGGTCCCGCATAGCCGATGATCAGGTCGATCATGTGAATCCCCGATCCCGCCAGCCCGCCTGCGGGGCTTTCGGTGGTGTCGCTGCGCCACATGCCTTCGACATACCGGCCCACGACATTGCCGGAATAATTCGCCTCGATATGCAGGATCGTGCCCAGTTCGCCAGCTGAAATCGCCGCCTGCACCGCGCGGGCCGCTGGCAGGAAACGCCGGTTATGGGCCGCAAGCACCATGCCATCGCCTTCGGCAATGGCGGCATCGGCGGTGGTGCGGGTCAGGGTGAAGGGCTTTTCCACCAGCGCAGGCTTGCCCGCGCGGCGGCAGGTGGCAATCGCCTCGGCGTGGCGCGAATGGGGGGTGGCGATCACCACACCTGCGATCCCGGGATGGGCCAGCGCCGCGTCCAGATCGGGCAGGATTTCCAGCCCCAGGGATTCGGCCGCCGGAGCGACCCGCGCCGGATTTCCACTGATCACGGCGACGAACCGTGTGGTCGCGCTGACATCCTGAACCGACCGCACAAGTTTTTCGCCCCACCGGCCCATACCAAGGATTGCGAGGGGGGTCTTTTCGGTCGTGGTCATAGGGAAAGCTCGCTCTGGTGGGGGTTTTCGACTTCGATATCAGTCAAAGGTAGCATCCACTTTATTGTTATACAATAGGACAGTTTTTCCGCACACATGTCCACACTGCTTGCCTGTTTTCCGGGCACGGACGCGCATGTGGGCGGAAAACCTACCGTCGGACGGCATGAGTCTTGCAGCAGAGTAAACAATCTGCATTACTGTTATACAGTCTGTCATTTAGACAGTTACTGGCGCGATCCAAGAAGACCACGCGGGCACGGGAAAGAACCAGCCCTTGCAATCAGGGAGACCAATCAAATGCGTAAAACAGGCTTTCTTCTGACAGTCAGCGCCGCCGCGTTGATGTCCACGACCGCGCTGGCGGAGGAACTTCGGATCGGGGTTCGGGCGGGGGGCGAATCGATGGATCCGCACCTGTCGGCTGTCGGCAGCAACATCTCATCGGTGCGTAACGTGTTCGGATCGCTGGTAATGCTGGATCCGGAACTGCAGCCCTATCCCGGGCTTGCCGAAAGCTGGGAAATCGTCGACGACCTGACTTGGCGCTTCACCTTGCGCGAAGGCGTGTTGTTTCATGACGGATCGACCTTTGAAGCCGCCGATGTCGTGCATTCGATCGAACGCATTCCGGTCGCCGCAGGCACAGACAGCGGGCTGAACACCTATATCCAGCGAATCGCCTCGGTCACCGCAATCGACGACCGCACGGTAGAAATCACCACCCCCGCCCCCGCGCCGACCCTGCTGCTGGATCTGTCGCGGGTGTTCATCATCCCGTCCGAAACCCCCATCGACACGCCAGCATCCGCCTTCAACTCGGGCGAAGCGGCGATCGGGACGGGGCCGTTCCGCATGGTATCGTTCAGCCCGCGCGAGGAACTGGTGCTGGAGCCGTTCGAAGATTACTGGGGCGAGGTGTCGGAATTCTCGCGGGTGACAATCAGCGAGATAAACAACGATTCCGCACGGGTCGCCGCGCTGGTATCGGACCGGGTGCATCTGATCGATGCGGTGCCCGCAGGCGATATCCCCCGGATCGAAGGCACCGGCAACCATGACATCTATCGCAGCCCCAGCGCGGTGCTGCTGATCATGTTCATGGACTTCCGCGACCAGACCCCCCGCATTTCCGCCAATGACGGGTCGCCCCTGCCCGAAAACCCGCTGCAAGACCTGCGCGTACGCCAGGCCCTGTCCAAGGCGATCAACCGCGAAGCCATCGCCTCGCGGATCATGGAGGACAACGCCGTCCCGGCGAATCAGTACATCACCGAAGGGTTCTTCGGCTATGCCGACGACCTGCCGCCGCTGGACTACGATCCGGCCGCCGCGCGGGAACTGCTGGCCGAAGCCGGATACCCGGACGGGTTCCGGATCACGGTCAACTGCACCTCGGACAGCCAGCCTGGCGATGCCGCTGTCTGTGCGGCTCTGGGGCCGATGCTGACGCAGATCGGCCTGACGGTGACAGTCGATGCGCTGCCGCGCGCGGTGTACTTCCCCGGGCAGGCGAGCTTCGAATACAGCCTGATGGTCAACGGCTGGGGCTCGCAGACCGGCGAGGGCAGCTACATCCTGTCCACCGCCTTCCATACGCGCGATGCGGAGGCCGGTTTCGGCGGCTTCAACCACTACCACTATTCAAACGCGGAAGTGGACGCGATAATCGCCGCAGCGACAACCGAGCTGGACCCGGACGCGCGCCGTGCGATGCTGGAAGAGGCCATGACCGCGGCAGTGACCGACATGGCAGCCATTCCGATCGTCAACCTGCGCCAGGCGTGGGCGGGGCGGTCCGATGTGGTCGATTTCACGCCGCGCATCGATCAGGAAACGCAGGCGATCAACGGCCGCCCGGCGCAATAACCGCAGCCGTCGCACGCGGTCTGACCGGTTCTCCCGCCCCCTGGCCTGCACACACGGGTGTACACAGGCCAGGGGGCGGGCCCCGGTCGGCGCGGCTGCGCCGCGCCGCCACAAGAGGCTGCGCGCCAGCCTATCGCGACGCGGGGCACGCCTGTGGCGCGCCCCGCCATACTGTCCGGAGGACCATGACCTACCCTGCCTTTGCCGAGCGCTTCGGTGCGCTGAACGACCTTCTGAACATCGCCAACCTTCTGACATGGGATTTCCGTGTCATGATGCCCCCCGGCGGCGCGGAAACCCGTGGCCAGCAGATGGCATCGCTGATGGGCGTGGCGCAGACGATGCTGATGTCGGACGACACCCTGCGCCTGATCGAGGCTGCCGAAACCGCCGTTGCCGATCTGCCCGACGGCGCGACCGAGCGCCTGGCGGTGGACCATGCGCGCGCGGCTGTGGACCTGCACCGCCGGATTCCCGCGGAACTCAACCAGCGCCGCGCCGCTCTGAACCTGACCGGACAGGCCATCTGGGCCGACGCGCGGGCGCGCAACGACTTCGGCATGCTTCGCCCGGTGTTCGAGGAGCATGTCGATATCTGCCGCAGGCTGGCCGATTGCATCGGTTATGACGCGCACCCCCATGACGCCATGATCTCGATCTATGAACCCGGTGCCGACACGGCATCGCTTGGTGCGTTGTTCGCCGAACTGCGCGCCGGGCTGGCGCCACTGCTGGCCGAAATCGCCACCGCGCCCGAACCGCGCAGCGATTTCCTGTACGGCGACTACCCCGAAGACCGCCAGCGCGCTTTTGCCGTGCGGATTGCCGAAGCCTTCGGCTATGACTTCGCGCGTGGACGGCTGGACACGGCGCCGCATCCGTTCGAGATTTCGCAGACCCGCGAGGATGTGCGCATCACCACGCGGTTTCATCGCAACAACATCGTCTCGGCCCTGCAGGGCACGATGCACGAGGTCGGCCACGCCCTTTATGAACAGAACATCGCCCCCGAACTGACCCGCAGCGTGATGGCTACCGATCTGCTGGGTCTTTACGCGGTTGGCGGAATTTCCTTCGGGGTGCACGAATCCCAGTCGCGGCTGTGGGAGAACCAGATCGGCCGCAGCCGGGGATTTTGGGAACGCAACTTCGGCGCACTGCATGACCTGTTCCCCGAAACGCTGGCCGGGGTCGATGCCGACATGTTCTGGCGCGCCTATAACCGCGTGCGCCCCGGCCTGATCCGGACCGAAGCGGACGAACTGACGTATGACTTCCACATCATGCTGCGCGTGGAAATGGAGCGTCGCCTGCTGGATGGCAGCCTGCGCGTGACCGACATGCCCGGCGCCTGGGCGGACGCCATGCGCGAGGATCTGAAGCTGGATGTTCCCGACGACCGTTCAGGCGTGCTGCAGGACATGCAATGGTCCGCCGGGCAGTTCGGCATCTTCTGCGGCTATACCGTCGGCAACGTGCTGGCCGCGCAGATCCACGACGCGGCGCTGGACGCAGAGCCTGCGATCACCCCGGACCTGGAGCGGGGCGACTGTTCACGGCTGCTGGGCTGGCTGACCGACCATGTGTATCGCCACGGCAGGCGCGACAGCCGCGAGGATATGCTGCACCGCGTGACCGGACGCGGGATGGACGCCACGCCCTATATCGCCGCGCTGAACGCGCGCTACCGCGCAATCTATGCCTTGGATTGACTCCCTGCCCCGCTGCCGCCCGGTGGCGGGGGCGCGGATCACGCCGCAGCGGTCGCCGCGCGGTGGGCCACATGGCAGGCGACGCCGTCGCGGAACTCGGGCACCTTGCTGCGGCAGATGTCTTCGGCCAGCGGGCAACGCGGGTGGAACGTGCACCCCGACGGGGGCGTGATCGGGCTGGGCACCTCGCCCCGCACTTCGGCACGCGGCAGGCCCGTGCCGGGCACTGCTTCAAGCAGCATCCGTGTATAGGGGTGGCGCGGGCTGGTAAAGATCCGGTCCGCAGGCGCCACCTCGACCAGCCGTCCCAGATACAGCACCCCCACATCGGTTGCCATGTAACGCACCACCGCCAGATTGTGGCTGATGAACAGATAGGTCAGGCCAAGCTGCCCCTGCAACGTACGCATCAGGTTCAGGATCTGCGCCTGAACGCTGACATCCAGCGCCGAAGTTGGCTCGTCGCACACCAGAAAAGGCGCATTTGCGGCAAGGCTGCGGGCAATCGCGATTCGCTGGCGCTGCCCGCCGGAAAACTGGTGCGGGAATTTCGCGCTGTCCAGCGGGTCGAGCCCCACAAGCCGCAGCAATTCGTGCACCCGTTCGATACGGGCCGGGGCAGGCATGTCGCGAATCGGCTCGGCGATCAGGCGATCAACGCGCCACCTGGGGTTGAGGCTGGCAAACGGATCCTGAAACACCATCTGGATCGCGGTGCGCAACGCGGCGGGGCGCGGGCGGTTGGCCGCCATTGCATGCCCGTCAATGCGGATTTCTCCTGCCCGTGCGGCCAGCAGCCCGGCCAGAATGCGCGCGATGGTGGACTTGCCGGACCCGCTTTCGCCGACCAGCGCAAAGGTTTCGCCCTGCCGGATGTCGAAGCTGACATCATTGACCGCCCGCAACACGCGCGGCGTGCCGCCGGTGGTCAGGCGCGAGATCAGCCCCTCGGACAGATCGAACTCGTGCGACAACCCGCGCACCTGCACATAGGGCGCCGCTGGGTCCGTGGGTTGCACAGGGTCCGCGGGCCGCGAAATTCCGGGCGCATCGGTCATGGCCGGGCCTCCTTGTGGTGGGACGGATCGTGCAGATGGCAGGCCACGGCATGCCCGTCGGCCAGAACCCGCAGCGCCGGGCGCACACCGTCACAGGGTCCAAAGGCGCGGGTACAGCGGGGGTGAAAGGCGCAGCCCTCGGGGATTGCGGTCAGGCGCGGCATGCTGCCCGGGATCTGCAGCAACGGTTCGGTGCGCGCCTCGAGCGTGGGAATCGCCCCCATCAACCCGGCGGCATACGGATGACGCGCCCGCGCCGTAATTTCGGCGGTGTCGCCCAGCTCCACGATCCGTCCCGCGTACATCACTGCAACCCGCTGTGTGATCTCGGAAATGACGCCCATGTCATGCGTGACCAGCATCATCGCCATGCCCCGGTCCCGGCACAACCGGGCCAGCAGATCAAGGATCTGCGCCTGAACCGCCACATCGAGCGCGGTCGTGGGCTCGTCGGCGATGATCAACTCGGGCTCGGCACAAAGCGCCAGCGCGATCACCACCCGCTGACGCATCCCGCCCGAAAATTCATGCGGATACGCATCGATCCGGGCCGCAGGCGACGGGATGCCGACCTCTTCAAGCAGGGCTATGGCACGCGCGCGCGCCTCGGTCCGCGTGACGTCCAGATGCGCGCGGATCGTCTCG
>SKKS01000008.1 GCA_007123625.1 Paracoccaceae bacterium | reverse complement strand
TATCAGGGCATGATCATCGGCGAGCATTCGCGTGACAACGACCTGGAAGTGAACCCGCTCAAGGGCAAGAAGCTCACAAACGTACGCGCCTCGGGCACCGATGACGCGGTCAAGCTGACGCCGCCCACGATCATGTCGCTGGAACAGGCCATCGCTTATATCGATGACGATGAATTGGTCGAAGTGACGCCCAACGCGATCCGCCTGCGCAAGCGCTTCCTGTGCCCGCACGAACGCAAACGCCAGGCCCGCGCCAGCGCGTGACCCAGGCTGCGCCGCGATGACGCCGCTATCCCACCTGCCGGGGTGGGATAGCGGCGCATCTGATTGCCATGCATCGTGCCAGAAACCTGTTGGCTACGCCCCAATCCGCGCGCGACCCGACCGGTCATGTCTTTCAAGCCTCGCGCGTCGCCCCCCCGTCTGACGGCACCGACGCACCGGGCCCGACATGCCGGTGGCGTGGCACACACTACCCGAACTGGGCGACGATTTCGTCTTTCTTGCTGCGCACATGGGCCTTGACCAGCGCGGCCAGCGCCTGCCCGTTGCGGCTGCGCAGCAGCGCGACCATTTGCCGGTGCTCGTCCATTGCGATCTCCCATTGACGGGGGGTCTTGTGGGCGGTGAAGCGCGCGCGCTGGATGCGGGTGGACAGGTTGCGATACAGGCCCACCAACGTCGGGTTGTGCGATGCCTCCAGAAGGTGTTCGTGGATCTGGAGGTTGAGATCGAAATACTCGGGCGCCTCGCCGCTGGCAAAGGCACTCTCCATTTCGTCAGTCAGCTCGGCGATGGTGTCGATCTCGCTCTGATCCGCCTTCTGGCAGGCCAGTTCGGCCGCCAATGCCTCGAGCCCGGCAATCACGTCGAGCATGTCCTCGATTTCCTGAAGCGAAATGCTCGCGACCTGTGCACCGCGGTTGGGCAAGGCTTCGAGCAGCCCCTCGGCAGTCAGGATCTTGATCGCCTCGCGCAGGGGGGTGCGCGAAATACCAAAACGCCGGGAAAGCTCTGATTCATTCAATCTTTCGCGCGGCTTCAGTGCGCCGGACTGGATCAGCGCCCGGATCCGTTTCGCAACCTCGTCATGCAGGTAGTTCCTGCTGATCGCGTCGGTTGTCGCTGCCCGGTCCGGTGCATTCATTTCCATGTCCTTTCTCGAAAGCCTAGCCGGAACTCTCCGCGCTGTCCACGTCTGCCGGACCGGCCAGGCAATCGTGCAACACCCGCGCCACATGGACCGCCGCGCGCCCCGACCCCGCCGCGATCTGGCTGCGGCAG
Organism: Paracoccaceae bacterium; assembly: GCA_007123625.1. GTDB lineage: Bacteria > Pseudomonadota > Alphaproteobacteria > Rhodobacterales > Rhodobacteraceae > Rhabdonatronobacter. The sequence continues at coordinate 11,161 of SKKS01000008.1, read as the reverse complement.
CTGGTGCCATCCGCCACGATCAGATCATCCGCGCCGGCTGACCGCACCGCAGGCAGCAGCGACAACTCGCCCATCGCGACCGACACGTCATAGCTTTCGGCCTGATGCCCGAACGGCCCCGCCATACCGCAACAGGCCGACTCGATCATCCGCACCTCAAGCCCCGGCACCGCGCGCAGCACCTGTTCCACCGACCCCATCACCCCGAACGATTTCTGGTGGCAATGCCCGTGCAGATGCGCAACCCGGCCGCTCTGGTCCGCCAGCGGCAGACGGATGCGGCCCGCGTCCAGATCCTCGGCCAGCACCTCTTCGAACAGCCGCGCAGCCTTGGCCAGCGGCTCCCAGTCCGTACGCGGCAACAGGTTGCGAAACTCATCGCGCAGTGTCAGCAGGCACGAGGGCTCCAACCCAACGATTCGCGCCCCCTTCGCCACCAGCGGCGCCAGTGCCTGCGCCGTGCGCCGGGCTTCGTCGCGGGCCTGGTCGACCGCGCCCGCCGACAGGAAGGTACGTCCACAGCAAAGCGGGCGCGCAGAGTTGCCCCTTGGCGCCCGATGCACGCGATAGCCGCACGCCGTCAGCACCGCGCAGGCCGCGTTCAGGTTTTCAGGCTCGAAATAGCGGTTGAACGTGTCGGCAAACACCACCAGATCCAGCCCGTCCCCGCGGATGTCTTCGGCCCGGGCCGTGCGGCCCGGATCACGCCAGGGCGCCACCCAGACCGGCAGCGCGCGGCGCGCACTCAACCCGACCACCCGTTCCGACAACGCCGCCAGCCCCGGCACCCGATCGCGCAGATTGACCAGCCAGCGAAGCCGTGCCGCAATCGGCGCATAGTGCGGCAACCAGGCGACCAGCTTCTCGCGCAGGGGCGTGCCGTGGCGCGCATGGTACTGGTGCTGGAACTCGACCTTCAGCTTTGCCATGTCGACCCCGGTAGGGCATTCGCGGCGGCACGCCTTGCAGCCCACGCACAGGGCAAGCGTCTCCTTCATGTCGGCCGAGGTCATGGCATCGCGGCCCAGTTGTCCGGACATGGCCAGCCGCAGGCTGTTGGCGCGCCCACGCGTGCTGTCACGTTCGTTGCGCGTGACCCGGTAGCTGGGACACATGCCGCCGCCCGACAGCTTGCGGCAGGTACCATTGTTATTGCACATCTCGACCGCCGCACCGAAGCCGCCCGAGTCGCTCCAGTCCAGCACCGGGCGCGCAAGCGCAGAGCCCCGGTATCCTGGCGGGAACCGCATCAATGACGTGTCGTCCATGCGGTGCGGGCGCACGATCTTGCCGGGATTGAGCCGCGCGTCGGGGTCGAACCTGTCCTTGACCGCCTCGAACGCGTGGACCAGTTGCGGCCCGAACATGCGTTCATGAAACTCCGACCGCGAAATGCCGTCGCCGTGCTCGCCTGAATGCGACCCCTTGAATTTGCGCACAAGCTCCATCGCCTCTTCGGCGATGGCGCGCATGGCGCGCACGCCCTCGGGGTTCTTCAGGTTCAGAATGGGCCGTACATGCAGGCATCCGACCGACGCATGGGCATACCATGTCCCGCGTGTGCCGTGACGCGCGAACAGATCGGTGATCGCATCGGTGTAATCGGCCAGATGCTCCAGTGGCACCGCGCAATCCTCGATGAAACTGACGGGCCGTGCATCGCCCTTGGCCGACATCATGATGTTGAGACAGGCTTCGCGCACGTCCCAGACCTGCCGCTGGACCGCTGGTGTGCTGATTCGCACCACCGCGTCGGCATGGCCGTGATCGGCCATGCAGGTCTCAAGCCGGTCCAGCGCCCGCTCCAGTTCTGCCGCGTTGTCGCCCGCGAATTCCACCAGCAACAGGCAGTCCGGCGTACCGCGCGTAATCTGCGCCAGCGTCTGGCGGAACATCGGAATATCCGCGCCCAGTGTCAGCACGTTGTTGTCGACCAGTTCCACTGCAGTAGGGCCCAGATCCACCAGATGCCGGGTGGTTTCCATCGCCGCCCGGAAGCCAGGGAAATGGCACACCCCCATGACACGGTGATCGGGAATGCGCGCCAGTTTCAGCACCAGTTCGCGGCTGAGCGCCAGCGTCCCTTCGGACCCCACCAGCAGCTGCGCGAAATCGGGGTGATCGCCCAGCAAGGCATCCAGGTTGTAACCACCGACCCGGCGCTGGACCTGCGGAAACCGCGCCGCGATCTCGTCACGCTCGCGGTCGGCCAGGGCCCACAGGTCGCGCGCCATCCTGTCGGCCTCGGGGCCGCGGATGTCGGTGCCGAAGCGCGCTCGGGTGCCGTCGTGCAAAAGCGCCTCGATCGCCAGGACATTGTCCGACATCTTGCCATAAGCCAGCGACCGCGCCCCGCACGAGTTGTTCCCCGCCATGCCCCCGATGGTGCAGCGGCTGGCGGTCGAGGGTTCCACCGGAAAGAAAAGGCCCTTCTCGCGCAATGTGGCATTGAGCGTGGCCAGCACCATCCCCGGCTGCACCGTCGCCGTCAGGGCATCGGTATCGATGCTGATCATGTCATTGAAATATCTGCTGAAATCAAGAACGATACCGTCCCCGATTGGCTGCCCGTTCTGCGACGTGCCACCGCCGCGCGCAATGACCGGTACGCCGTGGGCACGCGCGACGTCCAGCGCGGCGGCCACATCCTCGGCGTGCCGGGGAAAGGCCACGACCTTTGGCATGATCTGATAAATGGAAGCGTCCGTCGCATAGCGCCCGCGGGTAAAGGCGTCCGCGGCCACCGGCCCCTCCATCCGCTGCGCCAGATCCTTCCGAAGCTGTGCAGGCAGGCCGTTGCCGGGCCTGACAAGGGGTGTGGCAACAGGCGATGGTACGTTCATCGTCACTTCCTCGAATACGCCCAAGGCGGAGCATGCCTCAACAAAAGTCTTGCCCGAACTGCATACAATATGCAACATGATGAGTGCAGATAAACGAACAACGCCGCGTCACCTGCCAACCAAGGGACAAAGACATGCATACCGGGCGCCACTTTCTTCAGATTCCTGGGCCGACGAATACGCCACTGCCGATCCTTTCGGCGCTTGCGATTCCCACGATCGACCATCGCGGGCCCGAATTCCAGAAACTTGGCGCGGATGTCCTGAAGCGGGTGAAACTGGTATTCCGGACCGAACAGCCCGTCATCATCTATCCCGCATCGGGCACCGGCGCATGGGAAGCCGCGCTGGTGAACACGCTGTCCCCCGGTGACAAGGTGCTGATGTTCCAGACCGGCTGGTTTGCGACGCTCTGGAGCAAGATGGCCGCCAAGCTGGGCATCGCGGCCGAATTCCTCGAAGGTGACTGGCGCACCGGCGCCGACGCAAACCGGATCGAGCAGCGCTTGCGCGCCGATACCACTCACGAAATCAAGGCCGTCTGCGTCGTTCACAACGAAACCTCGACCGGGGTGACGTCGGACATTGCGGCAGTGCGCGCGGCAGTCGATGCCGCCGGACACCCGGCGCTTCTGATGGTCGACACCATTTCGTCGCTGGGATCGATCGATTACCGGCACGATGCCTGGGGCGTGGACGTGACGGTGGCCGGGTCGCAGAAGGGCCTGATGCTGCCGCCAGGGCTGTCGTTCAACGCGGTGTCGCCCAAGGCGCGAGAGGCCGCGAAAACGGCCCGCCTGCCCCGATCCTTCTGGGACTGGGAAGACATGATCGCCGCCAACACCACCGGCTTTTTTCCCTACACACCCGCGACCAACATGTTGCAGGGGCTCAAGGTCGCGCTGGACATGCTGCTGGACGAAGGTCTTGAAAACGTGTTTGCCCGCCACGCCCGCGCTGCCGAAGCGACGCGCCGCGCCGTGCGTCACTGGGGGCTTGAGATACAGTGCACCAACGAAGCCGAATACTCTGGCGTCCTGACTGCCGTGCGCCTGCCCGAAGGACATTCCGCCGACCATCTGCGCGCCGAAATCCTGGCGCGCAGCAACATGTCCCTGGGCAACGGGCTTGGCCCGCTTGCCGACCGGGTTTTCCGCATCGGTCACCTGGGTGACTTTCATGACCTGATGGTCACCGGAACGCTTTCCGGGGTCGAGATGGGCTTGGCCGCCTGCGGCGTTCCCCACAATCCCGGCGGCGTGGATGCGGCCATGCGCTGGCTGTCCGGCAACAGCGCCCCGCGCGCGCTGGCCTCATAGCAGGATTCCCACGCGGGCGCCTTGGAGGAGGCGCGCGCGCGGGGGGAATATCCGGCAGTGTTTCGCCAAGGCGCAACATGGCCGGGCTTTGTGCATCGGGTCGCGGGGACCCGGATATAGGGAGGAACGAAATGACACTTTTCGACAAACCCAAGGCATGGCTCGCGGTGGCGACCATAGCGCTTTTTCCTGCAGGCGTGTCCGCGCAGGACCTGACATTGCGGATCTCGGGCGAAAACCCGTTGAGCGGCCTTGACCTGCAGATGGCGCAGCGGTTCGCCGAGAACCTCAAGGACGAGCTGGGCGACGCATTCAGCTACGAGCTGTTCCATACGCAGGCGCTCGGCAACGAGGATCTGCACATGCAGATGATCCGTACCGGCCAGATCGACGTGTATCCAATGGGCTCGGACGCGGTCACGCTTGATGACAAATGGGCAATCTTCGATATGCCCTTCCTGATCAGCGACCGCGAGACCGTGGCGCGACTGCTCGATGGTGACATCGGCGAAGCGTTGCGCGAGTCCATGCGCGATTCCGCGCGCCTCGAAGTGCTGGCCTTCGGGGAAAACGGCTTTCGTCACATCACGAACAATGTGCGCCCGATCAACGTGCCCGAGGATCTTTCCGGTGTCCAGATCCGGGTTCCCGGAAGCCCCGCACGCATCCTGACTTTCCGGTCACTGGGCGCGCAGCCGATTTCCATGAACATGGGCGAGCTGTATCTCGGGCTGCAGCAGGGTACGGTCGACGGGCAGGAAAACCCCTTGCCGCAGATCGTGAACCGCTCGTTCTTCGAGGTGCAGAACTATCTGTCGCTGTCGGCGCATGTCTACACGCCGACGACGCTGGTGATGAACGGCGCCAAGTTCAATTCGCTTTCGTCCGAGCATCAGGACGCAGTCCGCCGCGCCGCGGCCGAGGCCGCCGTCTGGACTCGCGAAATGGGCCGCGAGGCGGAGTCCGAGCTGCTGGCGCGACTGGATGGCGAGATCGAGATCAATGAGATCGATCTTGAAGCCTTCCGCGCCGCCGCGCTTCCGATCTGGGACGAGATCGGCAAGATGGCGGGCGCGGATTTCGCAGCAACAGTGGTTGCCGCTGCTTCCGAATAACCTCAGACAAGGGGTTTCGCGCCGTTCAGCGGCGGGAAACCCCGTTTTGAGGACCGGATTTCCTTTGATGTGGGATCGTGCGCTTCATGCCCCCGAACAAGAACAACTCCAGCGACACTGAGCTCAGTGATATCGCGCGCCAGATCGACGAAGCCGCCAAGGCGGTGGACCTGCGCGACCCCGATGAAGGCAAACACTGGGTGGACAGGTCGATCAATCGCCTGGTCGAGGTCACCGGTGTCTGTGTCCTGATGACCATCGTGCTGCTGGTGTTCTTCAATGCGGTCGGTCGCTACACGATCGGGCTGACCTTCATCTGGGCCGACGAGATCGTGCTGGGGCTGCTGCCATGGCTGGGAATGCTGGGCATGTTCCTGTCGGTCCGTCGGCGGCAGATCATCCGGATCGAGTTCTTCGTCAAACTTTTCCCGCCGGTCATGCACCGGACGCTGACGATCCTTGGAAGTTTTGTGGCCGCCGCCGCTTTTATCTATCTCGCTCTGGTCTCGATCCAGTATCTTGAACTTTTCGGACGCGACCGGACGGTCTACCTGCGGCTTGAACGCGGCTGGTTCATGTCCGCGATGGTGATTGGCCCGGCACTGACCGCCATCGCCTATGTCCTGCTGGTTTTGGACCACCTGCGCGGCAAGGCCCCCGACGACGACGGCTCGGACTGAGCCATGCCATTGCGTACTGGAGACATGTCATGATCGTTTCCCTGATTGCGATCGGGTTGCTGCTGGGAATGCTCATTCTGGGCGTCCCCATGGTTGCGGCGCTCCTGATTGCCGTGAGCTTCAATTTCGTCGTCGGCGGACAATGGAGCATGATGGTCCCGCAATCGATGGTGGCCGGGGTCAGCCAGTTCACGCTGATCGCCCTGCCCCTGTTCGTTCTGGCGGGAACGATCATGAACGCAGGCGGGATTTCCGGTCGACTGTTCGACTTTGCGCGCGCCCTGGTCGGATGGATGCGCGGCGGGCTGGCGCAGGTGAACGTGCTGACCAGCATGTTCTTCGGCGGCATGATCGGCTCTTCCACCGCCGATCTGGCCGGATCGGGATCGATCGTGATCCCCGCCATGAAGCGAGAAGGCTATCCCCCTGAGATCGCCGCGTCGGTCAGCGCGTCGTCCTCGGGGATCGGGCCGCTGATCCCGCCGTCGTCGCCGATGATCCTGTATTCCGCGGTGACGGGGACCTCGCTTGGGGCGCTTTTTGCCGCAGGGCTGATCCCGGGCATGATCCTGGGCGCACTGTTCATGATCCTGATCTTCGTCATGGCGCTGCGGCGGAAATGGGCCCGGCATGGCGATCTGTCAGCCCGTGAAATCCTTGTGAAAGGCAAGCGCGCGATCCTGGCCTTCGGGATGCCGCTGATCATCATCGGCGGGCTGGTGTTCGGGGTCTTTACCCCGTCCGAAGGCGGGGCCTTCGCGGTCATGTACGCCATTGCACTGTCGCTATTCGTATATCGCACACTGGACCTGCGCACGCTTTACCGGGCGATTGTCTCGGCGCTGATGATGACGGGCGAGCTGCTGGTCATTGTCAGCCTGTCCTTCGCGCTCGGCGCCAGCCTGTCCAGCGCGCATGTCCCGCAGGCGCTGGCGAATGTGATCGACTTCTTCACCAGCGACAGCATGCTGCTGCGCCTTATGCTGTTGGTGCTGCTGGCGATCATCGCAGGTATGTTCCTTGATCCGCTGATCCCGGTGCTGGTGCCGGTGATCCTGCCGACGCTGATCCTGTATGACATCGACCTGCTGCATTTCGGTGTGCTGATGGTCATGGCTGTCGTCATCGGCCAGCTGACACCGCCGCTGGCCATCGCGTTGATCATCACCTCGCGCATCGCCCGCACGGATCAGATGCGGATATTCATGGCGAACATGCCGTTCTTTGTAACCATCATCCTTTTCACGGTTGTGCTGATCCTGTTTCCGCAGCTGGCGACATGGCTGCCCAGCCAGATGCGATGATGACGATGTCAGGGTATCAGGCGACGGACGCGGCGGCCTATGACCGGTTCATCGGTCGTTGGACCGCCCGGCTTGCGGACGCGATCGCCGCGCAAGCTCCGCTCCCGCACGGCGCCTGTCTGGACGTCGGATGCGGCACCGGCAACATGACCGCGGCGCTGCGGTCCATCGATGCCGGGCGCAAGCTTGTCGGTGTCGACGTGGCGCAACCCTATCTTGACCATGCCGCCGCCCGCCCCGACTGTGCGGGCGCGAAGTTCCTGCGGATGGACGCCCATGACCTGTCCTTCCCGGACGACACGTTCGGCGCCAGCCTAGCAATCATCGCGCTCAATTTCATGACGCAACCTGCAGCGGCACTGTCGGAGATGGCGCGGGTGACCCGTCCGGGTGGCACGGTGCTGGGCGCGGTGTGGGATTTCCGCGGCGGCCTTGTCTATCAGCGTCTGCTGTGGGACACCGCCGCCGTTCTGGATGCCGATGCCGCTGCGCTCCGGGGGCGCCTGTTCTCGCACCCGCTTGCCGTTCCGGGCGGGTTGGCGACACTCTGGAACAGGTGTGGCCTTGACGATGTCCACTGCACAAGCATCACCATACGCATGGATTTCCGCAACTTCGATGACTACTGGCTGCCGTTATTGGGCGGCCAGGGGCCGGTCGCCGGCTATGTTGCCGGACTGTCCGAAGATCTGCGCGCGAAGATCATGACCGCAGTGCGCGACGCATACTTGTCCGGCGACACGGACGGTCCGCGCGCGCTTGCAGCAACCGCCTGGGTGGTCCGCGGAACCGTCCCGGCCCGTGACTGACCGAAAGGACACCACCATGGATCTGTTCAGGCGCATCGGCGTCGACCTGGGGCGCGACATGCCTGCCGAGGATGCAATTCGTTGGGCTGCGCATAATGCCGTCCATTATCTGGATGTGCAGACCGACCTTGCACCCAACGCCCTGGCAAGCATGCCCGACCGCGCGGCGGGGCTGCGCCGCCTGTGCGAAGAAACCGGTGTGAATCTGGGCCTGCATACGCTTTCGGGCGTCAACATCGCCGAAGTGTCGCCCCATGTAAGCGACGCCGCCGATCAATACCTGAAGTCCTATATCGATCTGGCGCGCGACTGTGGCGCCGGATGGGTGATCGTGCACGCGGGCTATCACTTCACCGGCGACTACAAGCTGCGTCGCCAGGCCGGGCTGGAGCGGCTGCAACGTGCCGTCGAGTATGCCGAGAAGCGCGACGTCACGCTGCTGCTGGAGAACACCAACCGCGAACCCGGCACCGCCGAAGTTCACTACCTGTGCTGCACGCTCGAAGAATGCCTGTGGTACTTCGACAACCTCCGGTCACCCAATCTGCGCATGGCGTTCACCGCCAATCATGCGCATCTGTATGACGAAGGGGTGGCCGGGTTCGTCGATGCGCTGGATCTGACCCGCTGCCAGGAGGTCCGCCTTGCCGATTGCCACGGCACGGTCGAAGAGCACCTCAGACCGGGCGAGGGCACAATGGACTTTGCCGACATGTTCGCCCGGATCGAAGCCGCAGGCTTCACCGGGCATTACATGAACCAGTTCGGCACCGCCGAGGACATGCTCGAAGGGCGTCGGTACCTGGTCGAGCAGGCAAGAACGCGCGGCATTTCCTGAACCGTACCCATGCGCGCCATGACGGCGCCGTGGCCGGGGTCAGCCCCGGTCGCTTTCCGGACAAGGATCAATGGAACCCATATCTACAGGCGTCTGGGATTACTGGCTCTGGGGCGTGGGTGGCGCGATCCTTCTGCTGATCGTTGCCTCTGCCCTGTTTTCCGGGTCCGAAACCGCGTTGACCACGGCAAGCCGGGCAAAGCTGCATTCCCGCGCCGAACGCGGCGACAAGGGCGCCGCACGCGCGCTGCAGGTCACCGAAGACAAGGAAAGGTTGATCGGCGCAATCCTTTTGGGCAACAACCTGGTCAACATCCTGGCGACCGCCATGGCGACCATGCTGTTCACACTGCTGCTGGGCGAAGGCGGCGTTGTCGTCGCCACACTGGTCATGACCGCGCTTGTCCTTGTCTTCGCCGAGGTGATGCCAAAGACCTATGCCATCGCCAATGCGGAAACGATGGCCTGCCGGGTGGCGGCATTGTTCAAGGTGATCGTGGTCGTCTTTGCGCCGGTCGTGACGCTGGTACGAATGATCGTGCGCGGGGTCTTCAAGGTGTTCGGCATCGGCTTCGATCCGCAAAAAAGCCTTTATGCCGCCAACGAGGAAATTGCCGGCGCAATCAACCTGCACCATCAGATCGGATCGGTCGCCACCGATGCCCGCGACCGCCTGCTGGGCGCGCTGGACCTGCACTTGCGCCGGGTCGCCGACGTCATGACCCATCGGCGCAACATGGAAATCATCAACGGCGATCTCCCCGAGGACGAGATCATCGCCCGGGTCCTTGCCTCGCCCTTCACCCGCATTCCCGTGTATCGGGGTGAGCCGGACAACATCATCGGGATTATTCATTCAAAGGATCTCATGCGCTGGCTGAACGACGAGACCGCCCGGCTTGCACGTCCCGGCGTCCGGGATATCCTGATGCCTGCGTATTTCGTGCCCGAAACAGTGCCTCTGGACGAACAGATCCGCCAGTTCCTGAAGCGCAAGACCCATATCGCGCTGGTGGTTGATGAATACGGCTCCGTTCAGGGCGTCATCGCGCTCGAAGACATCCTTGAGGAAATCGTGGGCGAGATCGTCGACGAACATGATTTCGAAGAGCAAACAAACCTCATGCCCTCCGACGACGGGACGGTCGAGGTGCAGGGCGATACTGCGATCCGCGACCTCAACCGGCTTCATGGCTTCCGCTTCCCCGACGGCGATGCGGTCACAATCGCCGGGCTGGTCATCAATCACGCCGAGGCGATTCCGATGCCCGGCGCGATCTTCACGATTTCCGACACAAGGATCGAGGTCCTCGCCTCGGACGGACTACGCATCGCACGGCTGCGGATCAGCACTGCAATAGAATAACACACTGTTGGTTGTGACCGAGATCAGAACCGCCCGGTTGTCATGTTCTGTGCGTCATGATGACGTCCATGCAGTAGCTTTTTTCCGTTTCCTTTTCGCTGTTTCCGGTCTGACCCTGAAGTGATGGCTTTCATCGTCGGTTTCCAGAACCGGGCCATTCAGACGCCACTGATTCAGGCCCAATGGCGAGTACAGCGGTCAGTGAGGCGATCAAGGAGTGCGATGGGCATATTTGCATCGCCAAACACGCTGGCCCATTCGCTGAAGCCAAGGTTCGTCGCGACGTTGGCGCTGGTGCGCGCGTGCAACTTGCTCAGAGGATGAAAGAGCTGCGCGCCGCCGGAGGTACTGCACGGCAGGGACCCCAGCCCGACCAGTATCACCACGTCGGTTTTGACCAGTGCATCAGCCATTCTTTCGACGTTGCCCGGGCTTTTCCCAGTTCCTGGACGTGACCAACTCGAACGTCGGAAAGTAGCGCACGCGCTTGCGACGATGTTCGATCCACTGGATGTCGAGGGCGGTCGCAACATGACCTTGTACCGATAGCGCAAGCCATTGTTGAGACTTGAACATCGATTGAACTGTGTTTGGCATGTATGTGTCACCACCGGGCCGTTTACTTGCGTGGTGTGGACGGTAGACTCAATCGATGCGCGAGCGCGTGTGACCTTTCTGCAGGGACTGATGGGCCGACAGACCCACGTGAAACGGCCCGCCTGTGATGTGGTCCGCCGTCACTGACTTTGACGCAGCGCCTGCGCCAACGCTCAACGGACAAAGGGGATTGACCCAAGGACTACGCATTCGTTGAGCACGTCGAAGGCCGCATGTTTGCAACGCCCGGCTGGGAACGGCGGTGCAAAACTGGTCCACGGTAGCGGCGG
>SKKS01000385.1 GCA_007123625.1 Paracoccaceae bacterium | reverse complement strand
GCGTTGTCACCAGCGCGGCGCGCGCGCCCTTGCCTTCTAGGATCATGTTCGTGGCCACCGTGGTGCCATGCAGCACGCGCGTCAGATCCGACGCAGGGCGCCCCGCGGCTTCAAGCGCCAGTTCGATCCCGGTCAGGAACGCCTGCGACGGGTCATCAGGGCGGCTGGGCGTCTTTGCGCGCCAGACGCGCCCGCTGCCCGTGTCCTGAAGCGCGACATCGGTGAAGGTGCCGCCGATATCGACGGCAACCGTCAACCCCGCATCAAAGCTCATCTACATAATCCCCGCGGTGGAATGCCTTGACCGGAAACCGCTGTGCGCGGGCTGCTGCGGTCGCCGCGCGGTCGATGCGGCGACCGTCGATCACAACACCATAGTCGCGTCTGGCGGCCTTGGCACTGACCAGACCGCCAAGCACGTCTTCAAGCACGTTTTCCGCCTTGCGGTCGAACGGGTGGCCGTGGCCGCCACCGCCGCCGGTTTCGATCCGCACGATATCGCCCTTGCACAGCCTGTTGCCATCTGACAGCGGCGCCAGCACACGCTCCTCGGGCGTGCCGGGATTGACGATAACGCGCCCGGGCTGGCCGGACATGCCCCCAGCGATACCCCAGGGCGGGTTCTTCACACCGTCAATCCGTATACCGAACACGGCCTCATCGGCCAAGATCTCGTATTCGCGCAGGATACCGCATCCGCCGCGATAGCACCCCGGCCCACCACTGTCGCAAACCATGCCGTAGCGCCGGAACCGCACCGGATAGTCAAGTTCGGTGAATTCGACGGGATAGTTTTCCTGCGCCACGAAATAGACAGCGTCGTTGCCGTCGGCGAAACTGCGCGCACCGTAGCCGACGCCGATTCCGTCGACCAGAAGGAAGCGCCGTGCCGTGCCATCCTCGGCGGTCACACTGCCGCGGATCAGTGCCACGACATAGGCCGCATGCGCGGCCGGGGCGCCGCTGCCGCCGCCGCCGGCATTGACCAGACCGTTGAGCGTGGCCAGCACCCGCATCATTGTCAGCCCGCGCATGCCAAGTGCGGCGGGCCAGCAAGGCTGTACCAGCGAGCCTTCGCGCAAGCGCACCTCATCAAGCGCCTGCGGCCCACCGGCATTGCAGACCTGCCCGGGGTCGCCGCCCAGATAGAACAGCCCCAGCGCCATGCCCGGAATGGACGGGTTCATCAGCAGGTTCACCGGGCCGGGGGCCTGATCGTCGGTTTCGGTGGCGTCGAAGATAAAGCGGTCCGTCCCATCCGCGCCGCGTTCGCGGGTGAGCGCAAAGCGCAGGTGAAAGGGTCCGTTACCGTGGCCGTCGCCATCGATCGCATCGGTGAAGCGGTGGGTTCCATAGTCGAATGTCTCGGCCAGGCGCGTGCGGACAAGTCGCCGCGTGCGGGCCAGAAGCTGCGCCAGCGCGTCGGCGACGGTATCGGCGCCGAAGCGACCGACGATTTCGGCCATCCGCGTGACCCCCAGATGGACACTGGCCAGCAGCGCCTCCATGTCTCCTTCGCTTTGTTCGGGAAAGCGCGAGTTGCGGTGAAAGATCGCCAGCGCGGTGTCATTGGTCACACCCTGATCGATCAGCTTGCACGGCGGCACGATGATGCCTTCCTGCCAGATTTCTGTGGCATCAGGGCTGATCGATCCGGCACGCATGCCCCCGATATCAGCGAAATGCGCCCAGCTCATCACAAAGGCGCAAAGCCGCCCGTCGCGGAAGACCGGGGCCAGAAGCACCTGATCGTTGGAGTGGCTGACCGCCCCGCGGGAGCCGTAGCAATCGTTGTACCAGTAAAGGTCACCGGGCCGCATGGTCTCTATGGGGAAATGCTTGAATACCGGGCTGGTGATGTCACCAAAGATCGGCACCATGGAGCCCACGGCCATGACGCCCTGCGCATCGAACAGCGCGGTGTAGAAGTCCTTCTTTTCGCGAATGAAGGCCGACATCGCGGTGCGTTCGATCAGGGCCTCCATCTCGCGCTGGGCGGACATGATCGCGCCCTGGATGATTTCAAGCGTTATGGGATCGCAGATTGGCGCTGCAGCGGGGCTGAGGGCTTGCATCTGGGTCATGCGGAGGCTCCGTTTGCAGGCGTGTCGGACGGGGCCGGATCGAACAGGTGACAATGCACCAGCCGGTTGCCGACACGGGTTGCCCCCGGCGCCTCAACGGCGCAGCGCTCATGCGCCATGGGGCAGCGGTCACGAAAGGTGCACCCCGATGGCGGGTTGCGCGGGTCGGGTGCGCCACGCCCTATGGGCAAGGGCGCATGGCTTTGTTCGGGGTGCGGCACGGGGACGGCGGCGACCAGCGCCTTGGTGTAGGGGTGCAACGGTTCGCGCACCAGGTCTTCGGTCGGACCATCCTCGACGATGCGGCCCAGATACATGACGATCGTGCGCTCGCACACATAGCGCACAAGGGCCAGATCGTGGCTGATATAGACCGCCGTCAGCCCCATCCGCTTGCGCACGTCCCGGAACACGTTCAGCACCCCCGCCCGCACCGACACATCCAGCATCGACACGGGTTCGTCAGCAACCACGAAATCAGGCTCCAGGATCAGCGCGCGCGCCATGACAATCCGCTGCAACTGACCGCCGGAAAGCTGATGCGGGTAGCGATCCAGAAACTGATCGGGCTCGGGCAGGCGCACCAGTTCCAGCGCGCGGCGGATGCGGTCGGTGCGCTCGGCCCGCGGCACGCCTGCGTTTTCCAGCGGCTCGGACAAGGCGGCGCGGATGGTGAACCGCGGGTTCAGCGCCTCGAACGGGTTCTGGAAGATCAGTTGCGCCCTGCGGCGAAACGCCTTGAGCGCATCGCCCTTGAGGATGGTGATCTCATCCCCGTCGAAGGTGATCCGCCCGCCTGTGGGGTCATCGAGCTTCAGCAGCAGCCGCCCGGTCGAGGTCTTGCCGCAACCGGATTCGCCCAACAGCCCCACGCTTTCACCGCGCTTGAGGGTAAAGTCGATTCCGTCAACGGCCTTGACCACAGTCGGCCCGCCGCGCATCGCGGCAAAGACGCCGCCAATGGGGTAATGCAGTTGGGCACCCTCCACACGCACCAGCACGTCGTCGGTCATGAGCGCTCCATCCAGGTCTGGCTTTGCTCGGCGCGCGCGCGCAGGGCATCAGCTTCGGCCCAGCGCCGGCAGGCAACGATATGATCAGGCCCCAGCGTGACGGCCTCGGGGACGGCCGCAACGCAGGCCGCTTCTGCAAAGGGACAGCGCGGCGCAATGCGGCATCCCGGCGGCGGGTGCAGCAGGTTGGGCGGCGCCCCCTCGATCGGGGTCAGTTCGCTGGCGGCCGAGGCCAGGTCCGGAAACGCATTGCGCAGGCCCATGGTATAGGGATGCGCAGGCGCGGTCAGGGTGGTCGACATCGGCCCGGCCTCGGCCACATGCCCGGCATACATCACCACCACGCGAT
>SKKS01000265.1 GCA_007123625.1 Paracoccaceae bacterium | reverse complement strand
GCGCCGCGAGCGAGGCCAGCGCCGCGGGCAGGGTCAATTCCGCATCCCTGAACGGGACGATCACCGAGAATTGAGGGCTTGCGCCGGGGGGCATCGGGCGCGCCCTCAGCGGTTGAGAAGGTCGCGGTGGAATTGGCGCAGCAACAGCAACCCGACCACCATGGGAATCATAATCCATAGCCCCACATAGATCACCGAGATGTAGTGTGGCGTGTAGATGGGGTAGAAACCGTCGCGCATGATCCCGGTCAGATGCAGAATCGGGTTGTACCACAGTACCTGCTGGGCGAACTGGGGCATGTCCTCATAGATGACGAGCACACCGGAAATGATGAACAGTGGTCGTGTCAGGATCGCCCAGACGTTTTGCCAGACCGGGAAGCGCTGGAACAGGTAGCAGTTCAGGCATCCCACCCCCAACCCGAGAAGTGCGGTCAGGAGCACGGCCTGCCCGATCCGCCCCCAGTCGAGCACCGAGCGGATGTCCTCGTAGATCATGATGCCGGTCAGGATAATTGCCATGACCGTAGTGGTTACCAGCAAATTGAGCGTGAATCGCGCAACCAGTGCATCCACCCAGTTGACCCGTGGATAGAACAGCAGCGCCCTGGAAAACAGCATCGAACGCCCGACTTGGTTGCCCAGTACAGTAAACATGTGTAGGGTCAGCAACCCTGTGCCCTTGAACAGCAGGTAGCTGGGACCCAAGCTTGGAGATCGTGCCAGCAGCGACCAGGCGAAGGACAGGATGATGATCATGCCCAGCGGTTCGAGCAGTGCCCAGACATAGCCACCCGGCGTTCGTCCATAGCGCGTGGACATCTCGCGCAGCATGAGTGCAGCGATGCTGCGGAGCGCGGCCATCCCGTACCAGCGGGTGCGGCGGTGCTGCAGTTCGGGTGGCAGTGCGGGTGCAGCGGGCATGTCTGCGGACAGGGGAGCCTCCTGAAGCTGGTCTTTGCCGTACGGACTATGTAGAAAAGCGGGGGCTGGATCAATTCCCCAGCGGCATGGAGTACGGAACGTGGCGAAGGATGCTCCGGAGGCCGAGAACGCGCCATCCCCCAAGCCCAAGGTGCCCGCTTCCACATCGAAGCAGGGAGATATGCGCGTCGGACGGATGGCGGGACGGGCGCGGGTGCGCCGCCGTCACCGTGGTCTGGTGCTCAGCCTGATCCTGTTGGTACTTCTGCCGGTGGGGCTGAGTGCGGCCTATCTGTGGACCTTGGCCGAAGATCAGTATGCCTCGACCGCCGGGTTCACCATCCGGCAGGAGGAAACCGGCGCCGCCAGCCAGATCCTGGGTGGACTCAGCCAGCTGGTGGGGGGCGGCAGCGGCGGCAACAGCGACCTCTTGTTCGAATTCATCCAGAGCCAGGTGGTTGTCGAGGCGGTCAACGACCATATCGACCTTGTGGCCCATTATTCGGCGACCTGGCCGCGCGATCCGGTGTTTTCCATCTGGCCCACCGCAACGATCGAGGATCTGCTGTGGTTCTGGAAACGCATGGTGCGGATCACCTTCGACAAGTCCTCGGGGCTGATCATGATCGAGGTGCGCGCCCGCGACGCCGCCACTGCGCAGGAGATCGCCCGCCGGATCGTCGCCGAAAGCGAGCAGATGATCAACCTGCTCAACGAAACCGCCCGGCGCGACAGCATGGCCAACGCCCAGACCGACCTTGCAGAGGCACTGGAGCGGCTGCGCGCCGCGCGCGAGGCGGTGGCCGCGTTTCGCGCGCGCACCCAGATCATTGATCCGACAGCCGATATCCAGGGCCGGATGGGGGTGCTCAACAACCTGCAGCAGCAACTGGCGCAGGCGCTGGTGGATTATGACCTGCTGTTTCAAACCGTCGATACCAACGACCCGCGCGTGCGTCAGGCCGAGCGCCGCATCAGCGTGATCCGCGATCGTATCGTCGAGGAGCGGCGCAGCTTCGCGGCGCAGGATGTCACCGTCGACGGCACCGACTATCCCAGCCTGCTGGCGCAATACGAAAGCCTGCGGGTGGACCAGGAGTTCACCGAAGAGAACTATCGCGCCGCGCTGACCGCGCTGGAGGCCGCCCGCTCGAACGCCGAGCGCCAGCAGATCTATCTGGCCACTTTCGTGCGCCCGACGCTGGCGCAGCGCGCCAATTATCCGCGTCGGGTCCTGCTGGTGGGGCTGACCGCGTTCTTCGCCATGATGATCTGGTCGGTACTGGCGCTGGTCTATTACAGCCTGCGCGACCGCGGATAGCCGCATTCTCCCCGCCGGGAGACTGGCATTCGCGCCCGCGTTGGCCATATGGGCAAAGGACACTGCGGGCGCGGTTGCGACCGAAGCGCTGAATGGGCGGAACGCATGATCGAGCTGAGAAACGTCACCAAAGGGTACTGGGTACACGGCGAGTACCGCACCGTGATCGACGACCTCAGCATCGCGCTGCCGCCGGGGCATTCGCTGGGCTTGCTGGGGCGCAACGGGGCGGGCAAGTCGACGCTTCTGCAAATGATCGCAGGGACCATGCAGCCGACCTCGGGTCATGTGATCCGGCGCGGCGACATCTCCTGGCCGATCGGGGCCGCCAGCAGCTTTCATCCGGACATGACCGGGATGCAGAACACACGCTTTCTGGCCCGGATCTATGGGGTGGACAGTGATGCGCTGTCGGATTTCGTCGAGGATTTCGCCGAGATCGGCAAGCATTACCACATGCCGCTGCGGACGTATTCGTCGGGCATGAAGTCACGCCTGTCCTTTGGGGTGGCGATGGGCATCCCCTTCGACACTTATCTGATCGACGAGGTCACCGGCGCCGGGGACAAGCGCTTCAAGGAGAAAAGCCGCGCGGTGTTCCGCGCCCGCATGGCCCAGGCCGGGGCAATCATGGTCAGTCATTCCATGCGGGACATGCGCAATTATTGCGACAGCGGGCTGGTACTGCACGAGGGGCAACTGGAATATTATGACGATATCGAAGATGCCATCACCCGGCATGAGGACCTGCTGAGCTGAAACCCTGACGCCTGGGTGAACATCCGGATCGACAGGTTCGGGCCCGATCCCCTCGGGCCCGAATGTTCAGGTCCGAATGTTCAGGCCAGGCGCTCGCCCGCAAGGCGCTGGCGCAGCCAGCCCGAGACCACTTCCGAGATCGATACCAGCGCGATGATCGTCAGCAGGATCGCCGCCACCCGGGTGGACTGCAGCTCGTAGGTGGCGCGCTGCAGGTACCAGCCCATGCCGCCGCCGCCAAAGAAGCCGACCACCGTGGCGGCCCGGAAGGCCACGTCCCAAGTGTAGATCGATATGCCCACGAAGGCGATCTTGACCTGCGGCAGCACACCGAACACGAACACCTGCATCGGCCCCGCCCCGGTCGAGCGCAGCGCCTCGATCGGCTTCATGTCGATGGCCTCGATCTCGTCCGAGAACAGCTTGCCCGCAAAGCCGATGCAGAACATGG
>SKKS01000416.1 GCA_007123625.1 Paracoccaceae bacterium | reverse complement strand
GGGTCTGCGGTGAGGGATCGAAGGCGCTGCGGGTCGAATGCCGGATTGGCGGTGCGGACCTGAACCCCTATCTGGCCTGCGCGGCGCTGCTGGCCGCGGGGCTGGCGGGCATCGAACAGGGGTTGGAGCTTGAGCCCGAGATGCGCGGCGACATGTATGGCGCGGCGGGCGCGCGCGAGATTCCGAAGACCCTGCGCGAGGCGGCGGACCTGCTGGAGGGATCGGCCATGCTGCGCGCGGCGCTTGGCGACGATGTGGTGGACCATTACACCCGCGCCGCCCGCTGGGAGGTCGAGGAGCACGACCGCGTGGTCACCGACTGGGAGCGGATGCGGGGGCTGGAGCGGGCCTGATGATCACCGCGATCGACCATGTGGTGCTGACGGTGCGCGACCCCGAAGCGGCGGCGGCCTTCTATGCGCGCGTGCTGGGACTGGAGGTCGTGCGCTTCGGCGCCGGGCGGATCGCGTTGCAGGTGGGAGCGCAGAAGATCAACCTGCAAGTGCTGGGACAGGAGACGCGCAATCACGCGGGCATCGGATCGGGTGATCTGTGCCTGTTGACCGACTGGATGCCCGCGCAGGTCATGGCACGGCTGGACGCCGAGGGCGTGGCGGTGCAGGAGGGACCGGTACAGAAGACGGGTGCGCAAGGGCCGATCACATCGGTCTATTTCACGGACCCTGACGGCAACCTGATCGAGGTAAGCCATCGCGGGGGCATGGACCGGCGCTGAGCGGTTGCCATGGGTAACTGGGACAAGATGAACAGAACGCAGGAGCGGAGATCATGACGATCAAGCTGATTTCGCCGGTGGACGGATCGGTGCATGCCGAACGCACACCGCTGAGCCACGAGGCCGCCGAAGCGGCGGTTGCCCGTGCGCGCAGGGCGCAAAAGGACTGGGCGGCGTTGCCGCTGGAAGATCGGATTGCCCGGGTGCGCGCCGGGGTGGCCGCACTCGAGGCGGATACCGCCGCCATTGTCGAGGAGCTGGCGTGGCAGATGGGGCGGCCGGTCCGATATGGCGGCGAGTTCGGCGGCGTGCGCGAGCGGACCGAGTACATGGCCGGGATCGCGGCCGAGGCGCTGGCGCCGCAGGTGGTCGAGGATGGCGACCGCTTCCGACGGGTGCTGGCGCGCGAACCCGTGGGCGTGGTGTTCATCATCGCCCCGTGGAATTATCCGTATCTGACGGCGATCAATACCATCGTCCCTGCGCTGATTGCCGGAAATGCGGTGGTGCTGAAGCACGCCAGCCAGACGCTGCTGGTGGGCGAGCGGCTGGAGGCGGCCATGCACAAGGGCGGCGTGCCGGCGGAGGTGTTCCAGAACCTTGTGCTCGATCATGCCACGACCGAGCATCTGATCGCGGGGCGTAACTTCGGCTTTGTCAACTTCACCGGATCTGTGGGCGGCGGGCAGGCGATCGAACGCGCGGCGGCGGGGACGTTTACCGCCGTGGGGTTGGAGCTGGGCGGCAAGGATCCGGGCTATGTGCGCGCCGATGCCGATCTGGACGCGGCGGTGGACGGGCTGATGGATGGCGCCATGTTCAACGCGGGCCAGTGCTGCTGCGGAATCGAACGCATCTATGTGCACGAAAGCCTGTATGACGCATTTTTGGAGAAAGCCGCCGCGTGGGTTGGCAAGCTGAAGCTGGGCAACCCCTTCGACGCTGAGACAACGCTCGGCCCCATGGCCAATGCCCGCTTTGCCAAGGTGGTGCGTGCACAGGTGGCCGAGGCGGTGGCCGCCGGGGCAACGCCGCTGATCGACCCGGCGCTGTTCCCGGCCGATGACGGCGGCGCGTATCTGGCGCCGCAACTGCTGGTGAATGTGGACCACTCCATGCGGGTGATGCACGAGGAAAGCTTTGGCCCCGTGGCCGGGATCATGCCGGTCAGGGACGATGCCGAGGCGATCCGCCTGATGAACGATTCGCCCTATGGGCTGACGGCATCGGTCTGGACCGCAGACGCGGAGGCGGCGGCGGAGATCGGTGCGCAGCTGGAAACCGGCACCGTGTTCATGAACCGCTGCGATTATCTGGACCCGGCGCTGTGCTGGACCGGGTGCAAGGACACCGGGCGCGGCGCGGCGCTGTCGGTGCTGGGCTTTCATGCCGTGACGCGCCCCAAATCCTACCATCTCAAGAAGGTGACCGCATGACCATTCCCAGTGCAAACTGGTCCTATCCGACCACGATCAAGTTCGGCTGCGGACGGATTTCCGAACTGGCCGATCTTTGCCGCGCAGCCGGGATCTCCCGCCCCTTGCTGGTGACCGACCGGGCGCTGTCGGCGCTGCCGATCACCGCGCAGGCGCTCGAGGTGATCGAGGGCGGCGGGCTGGGCCGGGCGATCTTTGACCGGGTGGACCCCAACCCGACCGAGGCCAACATGCTTGACGGGCTGGAAGTGTATCGCGCAGGTCACCATGACGGCGTGGTGGCCTTTGGCGGCGGCTCGGCGCTTGATCTGGGCAAGATGATTGCGCTGATGGTGGACCAGCCGGTGCGGGTGTGGGACCTGGAGGATATCGGCGACTGGTGGACGCGGGCGAACTCCGACACCATCGCCCCCATCGTCGCCGTGCCCACCACCGCCGGAACCGGGTCCGAAGTGGGGCGCGCAGGCGTTCTGACCGACAGCGAAACGCACCGCAAGAAGATCATCTTTCACCCGAAGCTGATGCCCGCGATTACCCTGTGCGACCCGGAACTGACCGTGGGCATGCCCGCCGCGATCACCGCCGGGACAGGCATGGATGCGCTGGCGCATTGCCTCGAGGCCTATTGCAGCCCGCATTACCACCCCATGAGCCAGGGCATCGCGCTTGAAGGCATGCGGCTGGTGTTCGAGTACCTTCCCCGCGCCTATGCCACGCCCGATGATCTGGAAGCGCGCGCGCAGATGATGTCGGCGGCGGCCATGGGCGCGGTCGCGTTCCAGAAAGGGCTGGGCGCGATCCATGCGCTGAGCCATCCGGTCGGCGCGGTCTATAACACCCATCACGGCACCACAAACGCGGTGGTCATGCCCATGGTGCTGGACTTCAACCGCGCCGCAATCGAGGCGCGCATCGACCGGGCGGCGGCCTATCTGGGGATCGATGGCGGCTTCGATGGGTTCCGCGCGGCGGTCATGGCACTGCGCCAGAGCTTCGACATTCCGCCGACACTCGGCGCGATGGGGGTCGCGGCGGCGCGGCTGGACGAATTGACCGCGATGGCGCTGGAAGATCCGTCCTGCGGCGGAAATCCGGTGGCAATGACGGCAGAGAACACCCGCGCGTTGTTCGAGAGTTGCCTCTAGGCAAGGTGGGGGGCCAGCCCCCCATCGCCCGTTCCGGGCGATTCCCCCCGGAGTATTTCCGGCAAGACGAAGCCGGTCGTGCGCGTTCGGGGTGTGAGGGCTGGTGGGCGCGTTTGGTGTGGCGTGTTTAGTCTTTTGGGACCACGTCAGCCCTG
>SKKS01000395.1 GCA_007123625.1 Paracoccaceae bacterium | reverse complement strand
GCTCAGGGAAATGTCCTGCCGTCCCATTCAGCGCCTCCCTGCGTCATGAATAAGCATAACAACGATTATAGGTCAAAAATGCTGACCTACAAAGCGATTTTCTGCGATCTTCACTTTTGTGAAAGGCAAACAGCGCTTAAAGACAGAGCCGAAAGACTGCCGCCCTACGCGCGCAATTGAGATATCGGATGGACTGGGACAAGCTAAGAATATTTCACGCGGTGGCCGATGCGGGTAGCCTGACACATGCGGGTGAGTCGCTGAATCTGTCGCAATCGGCCGTCAGCCGCCAGATCAGGGCGCTCGAAGACTCATTGAGTGCGACACTGTTTCACCGCCATGCGCGCGGGCTGATTCTGACCGAACAGGGCGAGCTGCTGTTCGAGGCCACCTCATCCATGTCGCGTCGGCTGGAGGCCGCAGCCGCGCGTATCCGCGACAGCGAAGACGAAGTCTTTGGCGAATTGCGCGTCACCACCACGGTGGGGTTCGGAACCCTGTGGCTGGCACCACGCCTGCCGGCGCTGTATGCACAGTATCCGGACCTGAAGATCGACCTGATGCTGGAAGAGCGGGTGCTGGACCTGCCCATGCGCGAGGCCGATGTCGCCATCCGCATGAAGGAACCCAGCCAGGCCGACCTGATCCGGCGCCGGATGATGGCCGTACGGATGAAACTGTATGCCACGCCGGAATATCTGCGTGCGAACGGCACCCCCGCGTCGCTGGATGACATGGGCAGTTTCAGGCTGATCTGTCAGAGCGTCGCGGCCACGCAGGTCAGCGCCGGGGCGACACTGGTGCGCGAACTGCTGTCGCATCCGGTGCGTTCGACCTTTACTGTGAACAACTATTTCGGTGTCCTGCAGGCGGTTCTGAACCATCTGGGGATCGGCCTGCTGCCTGATTATGTGACCGAGGACTTCACCGAACTGGTGAATGTTCTGCCGGACGTGCAAAGCCATGATATTCCGGTTTTCCTCGCCTACCCCGAAGAGCTGCGCCAATCCAAGCGGATTGCCGCCTTTCGCGACTTCGTGCTCGAGGAAATCATCGCCTACAGGAAGTCGCGCAGCCGAGCGGGTGTAGACCACGATTCCGCCACCCTGGGTTGAGTCTCATACTGCGGTATGAATGCAACGCATGGCAGCGTTGTCGTGACGACAGAGATATTACACTTGCGCAATGAATGCACCAACCCCTAAATATGCATCAAGGCGCGAGGTTATCCTCCGCCTTTACCTCCCTGTTGGACTTAGGCCGAGCTTTTGCTCGGCCTTTTTTTTGATGCAAACGTCTTTTCCCAAAATATACGCATATTTTCATGGCCTTGCCCAAATTATGATCGATTCGATCATGCTTCGTGGTTCGAATGCCCGCATCCCCTGGAGGAATCAGCGCAGTGCATCAGGCTGCAGTCGCGGGTGCCGTGGCCAAGATGTGCGGCACTGCCCCCTTTCGCCTGCGGCGGGCATTCATTATGACACACGCGAACCTAAGCGGGGCCTGCCATGACGGAACCTGACATCTCGCCCGATCTTGTTGCGGCGCACGGGCTGAAGCCCGATGAATACGAACGCATCCTGGAAATCCTGGGCCGCGCGCCCAGTTTCACCGAACTCGGCATCTTCTCGGCCATGTGGAACGAGCACTGTTCCTACAAGTCCTCCAAGAAATGGCTGCGCACCCTGCCGACCGAAGGCCCGCAGGTGATTTGCGGACCGGGCGAGAACGCGGGCGTGGTGGATATCGGCGATGGGCAAGCCGTGGTCTTCAAGATGGAAAGCCACAACCACCCCAGCTATATCGAGCCCTATCAGGGCGCGGCGACGGGCGTGGGCGGCATTCTGCGCGACGTGTTCACCATGGGCGCGCGCCCCATCGCGGCGATGAATGCGCTGAGCTTTGGCGAACCCTCACACCCCAAGACCGCGCATCTGGTGCGCGGTGTGGTCGAAGGGGTCGGCGGTTATGGCAACGCCTTTGGTGTGCCGACCGTCGGCGGCGAAGTCCGCTTCCACCCGGCCTATAACGGCAACTGTCTGGTCAATGCCTTTGCCGCCGGGCTGGCCGATGCCGACAGCATCTTCTACTCGGCGGCGTCCGGCGTGGGCATGCCGGTCGTTTATCTGGGCGCCAAGACCGGGCGCGACGGCGTCGGCGGCGCGACCATGGCCAGCGCCGAATTCGACGATACGATCGAGGAAAAGCGCCCCACGGTGCAGGTGGGTGACCCCTTTACCGAAAAGCGCCTGCTTGAAGCCTGTCTGGAACTGATGGCCAGCGGCGCGGTGATTTCCATTCAGGACATGGGTGCGGCCGGGCTGACCTGCTCGGCGGTGGAAATGGGCGACAAGGGGGGCCTGGGCATCCGGCTGGATCTGGACCGCATCCCTTGCCGCGAAACGGGCATGACCGCCTACGAGATGATGCTGAGCGAAAGCCAGGAGCGGATGCTCATGGTGCTCAAGCCCGAAAAGGAAGACGAGGCGCGCGCGATCTTCGTGAAATGGGACCTGGATTTCGCCATTGTGGGCGAGACAATCCCCGAAGACCGCTTCCTGATCCTGCATGGGAACGAAACCAAGGCCGACCTACCGCTGTCAAAGCTGTCGTCCGAAGCGCCCGAATACGACCGCCCTTGGGAAGACCCCGCCGCACCCGCCGAACTGGCCGAGGTCCCGCGCGTGGATGCCATCGACGCCCTGCGCGCGCTGATCGGATCGCCCAATTACGCGCACAAGGGCTGGGTCTGGGAGCAGTACGACACGCAGGTCATGGGCGACACCATTCGCACACCCGGATTGGGTGCGGGGGTGGTGCGCGTGCATGGCACCGACAAGGCGTTGGCCTTTACCTCCGATGTGACGCCGCGCTATGTGCGCGCCAACCCGGTCGAAGGCGGCAAGCAGGCGGTGGCCGAGGCGTTCCGCAACCTGTGCGCCGTGGGGGCCCGCCCGTTGGCCGCGACCGACAACCTGAACTTCGGCAACCCCGAAAAGCCCGAGATCATGGGCCAGTTCGTCGGCGCGATCAAAGGCATCGGCGAAGCCTGCCGCGCGCTGGACATGCCGATCGTTTCGGGCAACGTAAGCCTGTATAACGAAACCGATGGCCACCCGATCCTGCCCACGCCCACCATCGGCGCGGTGGGGTTGATCGACCACATGGACCAGATCATTGCCGGGCACCCGCGCGACGGCGATCTGGCGCTGGTGATCGGGGAAACGCGCGGTCATCTGGGCCAATCGGCGCTGCTGGCCGAGGTGTTCCACCGCGAAGACGGCGACTCTCCGGTCGTGGATCTGGACGCCGAGCGCCGCCACGGCGACTTCCTACGCGCAAATCGCGCCTATGTCGCGGCGGCTACGGACCTTTCGGACGGCGGTCTTGCGCTTGCCGCCTTCGAAATGGCCGAGGGGGCAGGCATGGGCCTGAGCCTTGATGCCGACGACCCGGCGCAGTTGTTCGGCGAGGATC
>SKKS01000023.1 GCA_007123625.1 Paracoccaceae bacterium | reverse complement strand
GGGAATCAAGGTGAATGTGCCCCCTGCCACGCGATCCGCCACATCCGCACGCGCCGAAGACACCGACCACCCGAACCCGACTTCCTGAATGCACCGCCCGACCGGATCTCTCAACGGCCCAAAGACGAGGACCCGACATGACCAGCTTCACCCCAGCCACGCGCGATCTGCAATTCGTGCTGCACGACCTTCTGGCCATCCAAAGCGCCGACATCGCCGGGTTTGAGGACCTGGACCGCGAAACCGTCGAAGCGATCCTGACCGAAGCCGGAAAGCTCGCATCCGAGGTTCTGGCGCCGCTGAACCAGAGCGGCGACCGGCAGGGATGCCGCCTTGAGAATGGTGTGGTCTACACCCCCGAGGGCTTCAGGGACGCCTATGTCAGGCTGTGCGAAGGTGGCTGGACGGGGCTGGACATGGACCCCGAATACGGCGGCCAGGGCATGCCCTATGTGATCCACAGCGCGGTGGGTGAAATGCACTGCGCCGCCAACATGGCGCTGAACATGTATTCCGGCCTGACCCATGGCGCGGCCTCGACCATCCATGCCCATGGAACCGAGGATCAGAAGCGGACCTATCTGCCCAACATGATCTCGGGCGCCTGGGGCGGGACGATGAACCTGACCGAACCCCACTGCGGCACCGATCTGGGGCTGATGCGCACCCGGGCCGAACCCGAGGGCGACGGCAGCTACCGTATCACCGGGCAGAAGATCTTCATCTCGGCGGGCGAGCATGACCTGACCGACAACATCGTGCATCTGGTCCTGGCCAAGGCCCCGGGCGGCGGCGCGGGCACCAAGGGCGTGTCGCTGTTCATCGTGCCCAAATTCCTGGTGAACGAGGACGGCAGCCTGGGCGCGCGCAACGCCGTGAGCGTGGGCAGCATCGAGCACAAGATGGGCATTCACGCCAATGCCACCTGCGTGCTGAACTACGACGGTGCCAGGGGCTGGCTGCTGGGCGATCTGCACCGCGGCATGGCCGCGATGTTCACCATGATGAACGAGGCGCGCCTTGGCGTGGGGCTGCAAGGGTATGCCCAGGCGGCGCTGGCCCACGAACAGGCGGTCACCTATGCCCGCGACCGACTGCAGGGCCGTGCCGTGACGGGCGCCGAAAACCCCGAAGGCCCCGCCGACCCACTGATCGTGCATCCTGACATCCGCCGCATGCTGATGGACCAGAGAAGCTTTGTCGAAGGCGCGCGCGCGCTGACCATGTGGGGCGCGTTCCAGCTGGACCGCGCGCACCGCGCGGGCGACAAGGACGCCGAAGCACTGGTTTCGCTGCTGACCCCGGTGATCAAGGGCTTCCTGACCGACAAGGGCTTCGAGATGGCGGTTTCCGCGCAGCAGGTCTTTGGCGGCCACGGGTACATCGAGGAGTGGGGCATGTCGCAGATCGTGCGCGATGCCCGGATCGCCATGATCTACGAAGGTGCCAACGGCATTCAGGCGCTGGATCTGGTGGGGCGCAAACTGGCGCTGAACGGCGGCAAGCAGGTCATGGAGTTCTTCCAGTTGGTCCAGGAGACATGCGATGACCTGGGCAACGAGTCCGATCTGGCGGATATGGGCGACGGCCTGGCGGCCGCGCTGAAACGGTTGCAGGCCACCACCGGCTATTTCGCCGAGAAAGCGACGAAGGCGCCCAATGACGCGCTGGCCGGGGCCACCGACTACATGCACCTTTTCGGTCACGTTGCACTGGGCCTGATGTGGGGGCAGATGGCGAAGGCCGCAGCCAAGGCGCTGGAGAATGCTCCGGCAGACCGCAATTTCTACGAAGCCAAACTTGCCACGGCGCGCTACTATATGGCGCGCCAGTTGCCCGCCACGTCGATGCATGCGGCCCGGATCCGCGCAGGCGGCGATACACTGATGGCGCTGCACGCCGACGCCTTCTGAACCCGAGGACCGGACCATGCCCAAGCGCCTTCGCCTCACCCGCCGCGTGAACATCGCATTGACCGAAGACGCCTGGCGCCGCCTGAAGCGCTTTGCGCAAGAGGCCGGTCTGGACGAAGGCGAGGCCCTGAGCTTCCTGTTCGAGAACTTCGATTCCGTGACCGACAGCGACAACCTTGGTCACAGGGTGCGGCTGTTCAATGCAGAACTGGAAGCGCGCAAGCGCTGACGGTGGTCCGGGGCGAGAGCGCGGGTGCCTCCGGCGGGAGTATTTGGGGCAAGATGAAGCCCAATGATGCGCCCCGCCCCTCGGCCTCGTTTGCGTCAGCGGGACGGGGCGACTTCACCTTGCGCGGTCATCGGCTCTCCAGCCTGTACCGCAATACGGAGGTTGGCCCATTAACCTTAACAAACCGTATCTGTTCGACTTCATCTTGCGAAAAATACTCAAACCAGCACCGCGACCCGGACCCGACCAGCTACCGTAAGGTGCGCAACCCTCGATACACCGGCCGACGCGAGACACACCGAAGGGAGTACCCATGACCGAAGCCTTTATCTACGACGCGATCCGGACGCCGCGCGGCAAGGGGCGCGCGGATGGCAGCCTGCACGAGGTGACCGCGGTGCGCTTGTCGGCGGGGGTGCTGAATGCGCTCAAGGCGCGCAATGACCTGGACACGCGCGCGATCGAGGACGTGATCTGGGGCAACGTCACCCAGGTGGGCGAGCAGGGCGGCTGCCTTGCGCGCACGGCGATCATGGCGTCAGATTTCGACGAGCAGGTGCCGGGGTTGGCGATCAACCGGTTTTGCGCCAGCGGCATGGAAGCCGTGAACATTGCTGCCAATCAGGTGCGCGGCGGGGCGGGCGCCGCCTATGTCGCGGGCGGGGTCGAGATGATGAGCCGCGTTGCGATGGGCTCGGACGGTGCGGCGGTGGCGGTGGACCCGTCGGTGGCGATGGAACGGTATTTCGTTCCGCAAGGCATCGCCGCCGACATCATCGCCACGGAATACGGCTTCACGCGGGACATGGCGGATGCCCTGGCGGTGGAAAGCCAGAAGCGGGCTGCGCGGGCCTGGGAAGACGGGCGCTTCGCGGGCTCGGTCGTGCCGGTGACCGACATCAACGGCCTGACCATTCTGGAACGTGACGAATTCATCCGCCCCGGAACTGACATGCAAAGCCTGGGCGCGCTGAAACCGGCCTTCAAGGAGATGGGCGAGCTGATGCCCGGCTTCGACAAGGTGGCGCTGATGAAATACCCGCATCTTGAACGAATCGAACATATTCACCATGCGGGGAATTCTTCGGGGATCGTTGACGGGGCTGCCGGGCTGCTAATCGGCAGCAAGGAATTCGGAGAGAAAAATGGCCTGAAACCAAGGGCAAGGATCAGGGCGACCGCCAAGATCGGTACCGATCCGACGATCATGCTGACCGGCCCCGTGCCGGTGACCGAAAAGATCCTGCGCGAGGCAGGCATGCAGATTTCCGACATTGACCTGTTCGAGGTCAACGAGGCCTTCGCCTCGGTGGTGCTGCGTTTCATGCAGGCGTTCGGCGTCGATGCGGACCGCGTCAACG
>SKKS01000220.1 GCA_007123625.1 Paracoccaceae bacterium | reverse complement strand
CGTGCGCTACCGCGTAACCGTGGCCGAGGGGGCGACCAGCTGGCAAGTCTGGGATGCGCTGAACCGTGCCGAGTTCATGACCGGCACGGTGGACGAGACCCCTGATGAAGGCTGGCTTGCGCCGGACAGCTACGAGGTGCGGCGCGGCGCAGACCGGGGCGAGTTGCTTGCACTGATGCGCACGCGCCAGGAGGCGATCCTGGCAAATCTGTGGGAGACGCGGCAGGAGGGGTTGCCCTACGAGACCCCGCTTGAAGCGCTGATCATGGCCTCGATCGTGGAAAAGGAAACCGGTGTGGCCGACGAGCGCCGCCAGGTTGCGAGCGTGTTCGTAAACCGCTTGCGGGTGCCGATGCGGCTGCAAACGGACCCGACGGTGATCTATGGTATCACTCAGGGGCGTGGGACGCTGGGGCGCGGCATCCGGCAGTCGGAACTGAACGCGGTGACGCCTTACAATACCTATCGGATCGACGGGTTGCCGCCGACGCCGATCGCGAATCCCGGACGCGCCGCCATTGCCGCCGCACTGGACCCGGACGACACGCCCTATATCTATTTCGTGGCCGACGGTACCGGCGGGCATACGTTCAGCACCAACCTTGCCGACCATAACCGCGCCGTGGCGCGCTGGCGCGAGATCGAGGCCGAGATGCGGGCGCAGCAGCAGCAGCAAGGGAACTGAACGTCGGCGCGTGTGGCTGATGCGGCGTGACCTTGTGGAGCGCGCGCGTTTCGCGCGCGCATGCCGTCTTGCACTGCGTGCCGTTTCAGGGGGCATTCTGCCCCCTCTTGGGCCGAAGGCGGCCCAATTCACCCCCTGAGGATATTTTTGCACAGATGATCCGGCGATCCGGGCAAGGCCGACAAAGTTCGTCGTTGCCTCTGCGCGACGCGTGGCGCGGGCAGGGCGCTTCGGATGCTGGGATCGGGGTCAGTCGGCGGTGCCAAGGTGACGGATGCCGCGTGCCTGGGCCAGCAAGATCTGGCGATGGCGTTCGCGGAAGGCGTCGCGCCGCGCGGGGGTGAATTCGTCCACGCAGTGATGGCATTGCACGCCGTCTTCGTATTCGGGGCGGTCGCGGTCTGCGGGCAGGAGCGGGCGGCGGCAGGCGTGGCAAAGGTGATGCGGTCCCTCGCGCAGGCCGTGTTCGACCGACACACGCTGGTCGAATACGAAGCAGGCGCCGCGCCAGAGGCTTTGGCTTTCGGGAACGTCCTCGAGGTATTTCAGGATGCCACCCTTGAGGTGGTACACTTCGTCGATCCCTTCGCCCAGCAGGTAGTTGGTGGATTTCTCGCAACGGATGCCGCCGGTGCAGAACATGGCGATGCGCTTGTTGTGGAAACGGTGGCGGTTCTCCTGCCACCATTGCGGAAATGCGCCGAAGCTGTCGGTGCCGGGGTCGATCGCGCCCTGAAATGTGCCGATGGCGATCTCGTAGGCGTTGCGGGTGTCGATCACGGCCACGTCGGGCGCGGAAATCAGCGCGTTCCAGTCGGCGGGGTCCACATAGTGGCCGGTGCCCGCGCGGGGGTCGACATCGGGCTGGCCCATGGTGACGATCTCGCGTTTCAGCCGCACCTTCATGCGACCAAAGGGCATGGCGCTGGCGGCGCTTTCCTTCCACTCGAGGCCGGCGCAGCCGGGCAGGGCGCGGATATGGGCGAGCATGGCATCGATGCCTGCGCGCGGCCCGGCGATCGTGCCGTTGATCCCCTCGCCCGCCAGCAGCAGCGAGCCGCGCACGCCTTCGGCCCGGGCAAGCGCCAGCAGCGGCCCGCACAGGGTTGCGGGGTTGTCGAAACGGGTGAAGTGATAGAGCGCGGCCACGGTGAGCATGCGCGGCGGTTTAGCCGCCGCCGGGAGCTTGGGCAAGCCCGCAGGCGGGGGTTGCGGCATTGACGCGGGTTGCGCGCGGGCTTAGCGATGTTGTCTTGCGAGCATGGGAGCAGGGCAATGACAGGCAAGGCGTTGATCGTGATCGATGTGCAGAACGATTTCTGCCCCGGCGGGGCGCTGGCCGTGGCCGAAGGCGATGCGATCGTTCCGGGCATCAATGCGATCATGAACGCGTATGATGTGGTTGTGCTGACACAGGACTGGCATCCGGCGGATCACAGGTCGTTTGCCAGCCAGCACGCAGGACGCACGCCACTGGAGGTGATCGACATGCCCTATGGCCCGCAGGTGCTCTGGCCCGATCATTGCGTGCAGGGCAGCGCGGGCGCCGTGTTCCATCCCGACCTGACGGTGGATCGGGCGCATCTGATCATCCGCAAGGGGTTCCGGCGCGACATCGACAGCTATTCCGCGTTTTTCGAGAATGACCGCGAAACCCCTACCGGGCTGGAGGGATATCTGCGCACGCGTGGGATCGATGCGCTGGACATGGTAGGGTTGGCCACGGATTTCTGCGTCCAGTATTCGGCGCTGGATGCGGCGCGGCTGGGGTTCCGGGTGCGGGTGCTACCGGATCTTTGCCGGGGCATCGATCTGGATGGATCGATGGCGGCGGCGCTGGATGCGATGCGCGCCGCTGGCGTCGCCTACCGCTGAGGACCTGAGCCGATGGATATTGCAACGCGCGTCTACAACCACCGATGGAAGCTGGACCCGATCGTGCGATCACTGATCGACACGGATTTCTACAAGCTGCTCATGTGCCAGTCGGTGTTCAGCAACCGACGCGACACGCGGGTGACCTTCAGCCTGATCAACCGATCCGACCATGTGCCGTTGGCGCGGCTGGTGGACGAGGGTGAGTTGCGCGAGCAGCTTGACCATATACGCAGCCTGTCGCTGTCGCGCGGCGAATCCACCTTCCTGCGCGGCAACACGTTCTACGGAAAGCGCCAGATGTTCCGCCCCGATTTCATGGAGTGGTTCGAGGGGCTGCGCCTGCCGCCCTATCATCTGGAGCGCGTGGGCGACCAGTATGAGCTGACTTTCGAGGGGGCCTGGCCCGAGGTCATGCTGTGGGAGATCCCGGCGCTGGCGGTACTGATGGAGTTGCGCGGCCGCGCCGTGCTCGGCGGGATGAAGCGGTTCGAGCTTCAGGTGCTTTATGCGCGGGCCATGACAAAGCTGTGGCAGAAGATCGAGCGGCTGCAACCTATCGACGATCTGCGCATTGCCGATTTCGGGACGCGCCGACGGCACAGCTTCCTGTGGCAGGACTGGTGCGTGCAGGCGATGATCGAAGGGTTGGGGACGCGATTTGCGGGCACGTCGAACTGCCTGATCGCCATGCGCCGCGAGGTCGAGGCGATTGGCACCAATGCGCATGAGTTGCCGATGGTCTATGCCGCGCTGGCGGAAACGGACGAAGACCTGGCACAAGCGCCGTATCAGGTACTGGCCGACTGGCATGCCGAGCATTCGGGCAACCTGCGCATCATCCTGCCCGACACGTTCGGCACGCGCGGATTCCTGGAGCGCGCGCCGGACTGGCTGGCGGGATGGACCGGTATCCGGGTCGATTCGGGGCAGCCCGAAGAGGGT
>SKKS01000180.1 GCA_007123625.1 Paracoccaceae bacterium | reverse complement strand
TGGACGGCAACGAGCAATACACCGGCCCTGAACCGCTGGCCGAGCTTCTGGACCGGATCGCCGCCCACCCGGGGCTGGAGTCATTGCGCGCGGGGCTGTTGTTCGTGGAACAACCGATGGCGCGGGCGGTGGCCCTGGACACCGATGTGTCAGCCCTTGCCGCGCGCGTCGCGCTCGAAATCGACGAATCCGACGCCGAAATCGGTTCCTTCCCGCAGGCGCGGCAACTGGGCTACAGCGGCGTGTCGTCAAAGTCGTGCAAGGGCTTCTACCGCGCGGTCCTGAACGCGGCGCGGGTGGCGCAGGGCAATGCCGAAGGCGCGCGGCTTTTCCTGTCGGCCGAAGACCTGACCATCCAGCCGGGCCTTGCGCTGCAGCAGGACCTGGTGCTGGCGGCGGTCACCGGCAACACCCATGTCGAACGCAACGGCCACCATTTCGTCGCCGGCATGGGCACGGCCCCGCAAGCCGAGCAGCAGCGCTATGCCGAAGCTCATCCGGACCTTTACAACACGTCCGGGGGCCATACGCGGCTGCGCATCGATGGCGGCATGATCGCGTTGACCAGCACGCTGACGGCATCTGGCCTTGGCTGCGCCTTCGGCCCCGACGCGGCCACCCTTTCCCCGCTTCAGGACGGACCAGCGCAATGAGCACCACGACCGGCGACAACATCCTGTCCATCAACCTGGCCACGACCCGTCAACAGTGGGGCTTTGCCGAGGCGGTTGAAGGCTGTCTTGCACGCGGAATCACCGCAATTTCCCCCTGGCGCGACCAGATCGCGGCCATCGGGCTGGACGAGGCATCGCGGATCGTGCGTGCCAACGGGTTGCGCCTGACCGGGGTGTGCCGGGGCGGCATGTTTCCGGCGGCCAGTACCGAAGGCCGCGCCGCCGCGCTGGACGACAACCGACGCGCCGTGGACGAAGCCGCCGAGCTGGGCGCGGACTGTCTGGTGCTGGTGGTCGGCGGATTGCCCGAAGGGTCGCGCGATATCGTCGGCGCCCGCACACAGGTGGCCGAGGGGATAGCCGCGCTGCTGCCCCATGCGCGCGCATCGGGCGTGCCGCTGGCGATAGAGCCGCTGCACCCGATGTATGCTGCTGACCGCGCCTGCGTGAACACACTCGATCAGGCGCTGGACCTGTGCGAAACGCTTGGGCCGGGGCTTGGGGTTGCCATCGACGTCTATCACGTCTGGTGGGACCCAGGCTTGCCGCAGGCCATTGCGCGGGCGGGGCGGATGGGCGCAATCATGGCGCATCATATCTGCGACTGGCTGGTGCCGACGCGGGATCTGTTGCTCGATCGTGGCATGATGGGCGACGGCGTGATCGACCTGCGCGGTATCCGCGCCATGATCGAGGCCGCGGGCTGGAACGGTCCGCAGGAGGTCGAGATATTCTCGGTCGAAAACTGGTGGAAACGCCCCGGCGACGAAGTCCTGGCCATGTGTCAGGAGCGCTTTGATTCCGTTTGTCAGTCGCGCTGAGTGCGTCCCGGTGCTGCACCGTCAGTTCCGGCTGTGGTTTTCGGTTTCCGGCAGTCCACCATTGACCGGGATTGATCCGAACCCCGCGCCCGGCGATGCGCGCTCGGCAATAATGCGGCATGCAGCTTGCGCTTCGGTGCCCGTCCGGTTGCGCAACCGGCTTTTGCGGCAGTTGTCCAAGGCTTCCTGTCGCGCCTGATCCGCCGACATGTGATCGGAGGTGCCAACGCCCCCGTCCTCCGACAGGGCGATGGCGCGAAATGCCGGTTTCACGCCAAGATCTGCCAGCGGCAGGTCATGGAACGCGTGCCAGCGCAGGCCCTGCCCGTGGGTGAGCGTGTCGCCCCGTTGCCCGTCGAAACCTTCCGGTGTCAACTGCGCGACCAGACGGCACCCTGTTGCCGCGCGCATACAGGTGTCCATTGCAGCTTGCTCCGCCGCCAGGATCGTCGCAAACCCTTGCGCAAGGTAGAACGGAGCGACTTCGGCACTCATGGCAACCGCGCCGAAGTAGTGCAGAGACTGTGGGTCCTGAAGTCCGCTGCGCAGGGCCGAACGGGCGCTTTCGGATAGGCTTGCAGCCGGAAGGAACACCCATACCGGCGGCCCGGAATAGACCGCCAGATCATTCCGCCACACTGCGGTGTCACCGGATGCGCCGGGGGTCTGGTTGTCGCCGAAAGACAAATCCACAGGAAGGACCGCATCAACCAGGGCTTGCGGCGCCGCTTCGGCGCCTTCTGGACGCACGACCCGCAGCGCGTCATGTGCCCACATGATCCCGCCGGGGCCCTCAACCCGGCTGAGAAGCCCTGCCGGTGGCGGGTCCACCACGGCTGGTTCCGGAGCAACAGTCAGCTGGGGTTCTGCGGTCGGTTCCGGCGCCTCTGACGGTGGCGCACCTTCGGTGATGGACTCAGGCGCTGCGGTCTCCTGCGGCGCGGGCTCCGGTTCAGCGGCGGATGCGAGGGCCGGCCCGGCGGGTTCGGGCGGCACTTCGGCGCTGTTGAGCCAAAGCCCTGCCGCGACCAATCCCACCGATACCCCGCCGAGCGCCCACAAACCCGCGTGTGCCATGGCCGCGCCCTACTTCGGCTTGGTCTTGGGTGCCGTCCCGGACGTATCCGATGCCCCCGGCGGCGTCCGGCGTGCGGTGTCGGCGGACGTGTCGGACCCATCGGGCGCGCGGGCGCTGTCCAGCACAGATGTGACGCCATCCATCGAGATGCCCAGCTCCTCGCCGATCTTGCGCAGTGCAGGCAGCTGGACCGCCATGCCCATGATCGAATCCAGCGCCTGATTGACCGGCGCCTTGTCGCCCGCACCGCCGCTGTCGCTGCCGCCATTGGCACCGTTCAGCCCAGTGACATGATGGATGCGTATGGTGTCGATCTTTTCAGCGGGCTTGACCATTTCGGCCACGATCTGTGGCAGTGCTTTCAGGCGTGCAAGTTCCACTCGCATCCGCACAATCTCGTCGGACAACGCATTTTCAGCGGCGGCGAGTTCCTTGTTCCCTTCGGCCTGGGCCAGCAAGTCGGCCTTGTTCGCCTCGGCCCGGATCTTGATCGACTCGGCCTCGGCCCGGGCTTCTTCCAGCCGCGCACTGGCGCGGTCCTCGGCGGCGGCGCGTTCGGCGGCAGCGGCAAGGCGGATCTTGGTCGCCTCGCGTTCGGCCTCGCGCGCCGCTTCGATCAGGGCGATCTGCTTGATCCGCTCGGCTTCGGCCACAGCACGGGCAGTGGTGATCGCTTCGGCGGCCTGCGCGGCGTCGGCGCGGGCGCGGTCAGCGCTGGCGCGGGCGTGGCTTTCCTTTTCCGACTTCTCGGCGACAATGATCTGGCGTTCCTGCTCGGCCACCTCGAGTTCGCGGTCGCGGTTGATTTCGGCCGCGCGCACCGATTGTTCGCGGGCGATCTCGGCGCTGCGGATCGATTCCTCCTGCGCGATGCGGGCGCGCTCGATCTCACGCTGGGCATCGGCGCGGCGCTGCGCGATCTGCGATTCCTG
>SKKS01000317.1 GCA_007123625.1 Paracoccaceae bacterium | reverse complement strand
TTCTTCCTGCTGGCGCCGATCCTGATCATGATCCCGCTCAGCTTCAACGCGCAGCCCTTCTTCACCTTCACGCGCGAGATGCTGACGTTGAACCCCGAAGGTTATTCCCTGCGTTGGTATCAGGACTTCCTGGGATCATCGAGCTGGCGCCGGTCGATCCAGAATTCGTTCCTTATCGGGATCGCGGCGACGATTCTTTCGACAGTGCTGGGCACGCTGGCCGCGCTGGGGCTCAGCCGGTCGGAAATGCCCGCCAAGTCCCTGATCATGGGGATCCTGATCTCGCCCATGATCGTGCCGCTGATCATTTCGGCGGCGGGGATGTTCTTCTTCTTCTCGTCGGTCAACCTCGCGCAGACCTATCTGGGCGTGGTGCTGGCCCATGCCGCTCTGGGCACACCCTTCGTGGTGATCACGGTCACGGCGACGCTGGTGGGGTTCGATCATTCGCTGACGCGCGCCGCGGCCAATCTTGGTGCCTCGCCGACGCGGACATTCTTCAAGATCACCATGCCGCTGATCCTGCCGGGGGTGATTTCGGGCGCGCTGTTCGCCTTCATCACCTCGTTTGACGAGATCGTGGTGGTGCTGTTTGTCGCAGGTCCCGAACAGCGCACGATCCCGCGCGAGATGTGGTCCGGCATCCGCGAGGACATCAGCCCGACCATCCTGGCCGTGGCCACGATCCTGGTGCTGATTTCGGTCGCGCTGCTGACAGTGGTGGAACTGCTGCGCCGCCGGGGCGAGCGCCTGCGGGGCCTGAGCCCCGGCTGATCCATTTCGAAAGCGCGCGTCGTGATGGCGCGCGCGTTCGCATGGCAACCCTTTCATCCGCTGCATCCCTGCAGTAGCAAGGGCCATCCGGGTTGCGGAGGTGCGGATGTCTTTTTTCAAGAAACTCAAGGACCGGATGTTCCGGTCATCCTCGAAGCTCGACGAGGATCTGGACGCACTGGTGCGCGACGGTGACAGCGCTGTCGTCCCGGAGTATCCGGACGGGGCTGACGCACAGGTGGTCCCCGAAGTCCCCGCCCGCCCGGCCCCTTCGCCCGCCGTCGAAGCGCCGCCTGCACGATCCGGGCTGCGGCAACCGTCGGTGCCCGACACGCCCCCTGCGCCTCCTGCCGCGCCGGCGCGCGCGCCCGCACCTGTGCCAGCACCGGAACCAACACCGGCACCTGTGGATGCGCCGCGCAAGCCCGGGGTGCTGGGACGGCTGTTCGGCCGTCAGGCGGAGGCGGAAGCGCCGCGCCGGGTGCTGGATGACGACATGCTTGAAAGCCTGGAAGAGGTTCTTATCCAGGCCGATCTGGGTGTGGAAACCGCGCTGAAGGTCACTGCGAACATGGCCGAGGGGCGGTTCGGAAAGCGCCTGTCGGTGCCCGAGATCAAACGACTTCTGGCCGGTGAAGTGGCGCGTATCCTTGAACCCGTGGCCCGGCCAATGCCGCTTTACCGTTCCCGCCCGCAGGTGGTGCTGGTGGTGGGCGTGAACGGTGCGGGGAAGACCACGACCATCGGC
Source organism: Paracoccaceae bacterium (assembly GCA_007123625.1). Taxonomy (GTDB): domain Bacteria; phylum Pseudomonadota; class Alphaproteobacteria; order Rhodobacterales; family Rhodobacteraceae; genus Rhabdonatronobacter. Next base: position 1,985 of record SKKS01000317.1, on the reverse strand, counting down.
AAGCTGGCGTCGCAGTTCCGAGCGGCGGGCAAGTCGGTGATGATCGCCGCAGGCGACACCTTCCGCGCGGCGGCGGTCGAGCAGTTGCAGATCTGGGGCGAACGCGCGGGTGTGCCGGTGATGACCGCGCCGCAGGGCACGGACCCGGCGAGCCTGGCCTTTGACGCGCTGACCCGGGCACGCACTGAGGGGACCGATCTGTTGCTGATCGACACCGCCGGGCGCTTGCAGAACCGCGAGGATCTGATGGCCGAGCTGGCCAAGATCCTGCGCGTGCTGCGCAAGCAGGACCCGGACGCGCCGCATAATACGCTGCTGGTGCTTGATGCCACCACCGGGCAGAACGCGCTGCGGCAGGTCGAGATTTTCCAGAAGATGGCGGATGTGACCGGGCTGGTCATGACGAAACTGGACGGGACCGCGCGCGGGGGGGTGCTGGTGGCGCTGGCCGACCGGTTCGGGCTGCCGATCCATGCCATCGGGGTGGGCGAGCAGATCGATGATCTGCAACCCTTCGACCCCGAGGATTTCGCCGCCGCTCTGGTGGGACTGGAGCGCGCACCCTGAGCGCGTGCTAGCGGTCTGAGGGGTTCTCCCGCCCGTCTTCCCCACGCGCTGGCGCGCGGGTCATCCCGTTGGGCCAGGCGTCTGCGCCTGACGGCGCAGCCGCGGGCACGCCCTGAACGTCAGCTCAGCGCCTTCCCAAGGCGTGGCAGGCGCGCGCGCTTGAGCAGGGCGCGCACGGGCTGCGCACGGCCCGAGGCGGCTTCGGTATTGGCGACGGCCCGGGCAACGGCGGCTTCGACCCGCGCGGGGTGGGCCAGCCACTGATCCATGAGGAAGTCGTCGGGGGATCGCGCGATCACGCCTTCGGGGCCTAGCGCGCGCGGGGGGAAATCGCGCAGGTTCTGGGTAACGATCAGCCCCGCCCCGCCCGCAATCGCCGTGGCCAGCACATGGCGGTCGGCACTGTCGGGCAGGGCAAGCCGGGCTTCGATCTCGGGCATGGCATCGATCTGGGCATCGGGCCACTGCGCGCGCAGCGCCACGATGGTGGCCTGCGCGATGGCGGCGACATCGGGGCCGTGGCGGGCGGCGGCAAGTTGCCATTCGGCAAGGATGCGCGCCGACCACAGCGGGGTGAGGCCGCCACCTTCGGCCACATCCAGCAGGATTTCGCGCAGCACCGACGGGAACAGCACGCAGGCATCGAGTACCGTGCGGTCGGGCGGCTGGTTCATCCGTCAAGCCGCCAGAACATCGCCTTGAGGTAGCCGCTTTCGGCCAGTTGTGGCAATTGCGGATGGTCCGGTCCGGCGAAACCCGTGCGGATCAGTTGCGCCATGCGCCCGCCGCGTCCGATTCCCCGCGCCGATGCGGTGCGAAAGGCCGTCAGGTCGACCGCGTGCGAGCACGAGCAGAGCGCGAGAAAGCCTCCCGGCGCGACCAGTGGCGCGGCCAGCCGGGCGACGCGCTCATAGGCGCGCAGGCCCGCATCGAGCGCGCCGCGACTGGGAGCAAAGGCGGGTGGATCACAAACCACCATGTCAAAGCGCGCGCCTTCTGCGGCCAGCGCTTCCATCACCGCGAAGGCATCGCCGCGCCGTGTTGCCAGCTTTGCCGCCGTTCCACCCTGTGCGGCGCCGGCTTCGGAAAGGGTCAGTGCCGGAGCCGAGCTGTCCACGGCCAGCGCACTGCCTGCGCCCGCCGCCAGTGCGGCGAGTGCGAAGCCGCCCACATGCGCAAACACGTCAAGCACGCTGTCGCCCGGGCGCACCAGCGTGGCGGCAAAGGCGTGGTTCGCGCGTTGGTCAAAGAACAGCCCCGTTTTCTGCCCGCCCAGAACATCGGCCATATAGGTGGCGCCGTTCATGTGGACGGGCACGGGACCGTCGACGGTCCCGCGCAGAACCTCGGTCACTTCGGGCAGGCCTTCGAGCGCGCGGGCGCGCCCGGTCCCGTTGCAGACCACGCGCGAAACGTCC
>SKKS01000082.1 GCA_007123625.1 Paracoccaceae bacterium | reverse complement strand
TACCCACCCCTGCACGCCCCGCACCGGCGGACGCCGTTCGGGGCGCTTCGCGCGCTCATGCCGCGCGGCGGCCTTGGGGCGGCGCGCAAAGCGCCGCTGGGCTTTGCTGCCCGGGCTATTGGCTTTGGGCCACACCCCCGCCCGGTGGGCCGCTGATGGGCGCGCCGGTTGAGCCCCCGCTGCGGCGTGCGCCGGGATCGCGCCCCTCGTTGCGCGCGTCTTCCGGCGTCGCCTTGCCGGGGTCCCCGCGGGTCAACCCCTTCGGTGCCGAAGACTATGCGCGCGCGCCCGAAACCCACGGAGTCGCGCGCCGTCATGGCGCACACGACCCTCATGGTGCGTGCGCTGCCGGGCATGCTCCGGGCGAGTCGCTCTACGCAAATCCGACGGGGCCGGAGCGCGCGGCGCGGGCCAGACCCGTGCAGGCATTCGTCTGGCGTCGCGATGTCCTGCGGCCGGGCTGGTCGGTCCTGACGGACCCCAAGGTCACTCTGCGCCCGGTCGTTGCCGCACCCGAGCGGGCGAGGCCCACACCCACAGCCCCGCCCGCTGCTACCCCCCCGCCCATCGCCCGGGCAGAAGTCCCGCGCCGCAGCCTGTGGTCCCGTATCCGCCCCACCCGTGCCTTGCGCGATCCCGCGCCCAGCCGTCTGGCCTACCGTCTCAACCGGTTGTGGCTGACACCGAGCGTGCGGCGCTTCGGCAAGGTTGGCCTGCCGGTGGCTTTGATCGCGTTCAGCATCGGGCTCGTAGCTGTGGACCCCGCGCGGCGTGATCTTGCGGCGGGAATGATCGAGGATGTGCGCAACACCTTCTACGATCGGCCCGAGTTCCGGGTCGAAGCGCTTGCGGTTTCCGATGTTTCGCCCGAACTGCGCGCGGCGGTCGAAAGCCGCATCGACGTCGGTTTTCCGGAATCCTCGTTCCGGATCGACCTGGACGCGCTGCGTGCGGCGGTGCTGGCGGTTGATGCGGTGCAGGATGCCGAGCTGCGGATTACCGCCGACCGGACGCTTGACATCCGCGTGACCGAACGCGCACCCGCTATCGTCTGGCGGGGGCCGGGCGGGCTGGCGTTGCTGGATGCCGACGGCCATCGGATCGCCCGGCTGGGCGCGCGTCATGCGCGCGCCGACCTGCCGCTGATCGCCGGTGAGGGCGCCGACAAGCATGTCGCCGAGGCGCTGGCACTGCTGGGAATCCTGGCCCCGGTGCACGACAGGGTGCGCGGACTGGTCCGTGTCGGCGCTCGGCGCTGGGATGTGGTACTGGACCGCGACCAGCGGGTCCAGTTGCCGGAAACCGGCCCCCTGGACGCAATGGAACATATTATGGCGCTGGATCGCGCCCACGATCTTTTGGCGCGCGACGTGGTGGTCGTTGACCTGCGCAACACCGCCCGCCCCGTGCTGCGCCTGTCCGAAGGCGCGCTTGAAACCTTGCACAGCATTCGTCAGCTCCCGGAGTGACCTTCATGACCGACCCATATCAGGCCCAGCGAACCATGCGCCACATGCGCCGTGCCGCCATGCAGCGTGGCGTGATCGGCATTCTGGACATCGGCACCTTCAAGATTGCGGCGCTGGTGCTGCGGCTTGATCCGGCGGCCACGCCCGCTCAGGGCGCCGGGGTCGGGCATCTGGCCGGGCAGGCAGGGTTCCGGGTGATCGGGGCGGGCACCACACGGTCGCGCGGTGTCCGTTTCGGCGAGATCGCCGCCATGTCGGAAACCGAACGCGCGGTGCGCACTGCCCTGCAGGCGGCGCAGAAGATGGCGCAGACGCGGGTGGACCATGTGATCCTGTGCGCTTCGGGCGGGGGGGTGCGCTCCTACGGGCTGGCCGGAGATGTCGCGCTGGAAGACACCACTGTGGCCGAGGACGATATCGCCCGCGTACTGGCGGCTTGCGACGTGCCCGATTTCGGCCACGGGCGCGAGGCGCTGCATGCCCAGCCCGTGAACTTTGCCCTGGACCACCGCACCGGGCTGCTGGACCCGCGCGGCCAGACCGGGCAGCGGCTGGCCTGCGACATGCACCTGCTTACGGTGGATGCGGCGGTCATCAGCAATCTTGTCCAGTGCCTCAAACGCTGCGATGTCGAAGTCGCCGGGATCGCCTCGGCCGCCTATGCGTCGGGCAAGTCCGCATTGGTCGAGGACGAGCAGGAACTTGGCGCGGCCTGTGTCGATATTGGCGGCGGCACCACGGGGATTTCGGTCTTCATCAAGAAGCACATGATCTATGCCGACAGCCTGCGGCTTGGGGGCGATCATGTGACCAGCGATATCTCCAAGGGCCTGCGCGTGGACTTCGCCACCGCCGAGCGGATCAAGACATTCTACGGCGGGGTGCAGGCCACCAGCATGGACGACCGCGAGATCATCGAGATCGGCGGCGATTCGGGCGACTGGGAAAAGGACCGGCGCACTGTCAGCCGGTCCGAGCTGATCGGCATCATGCGTCCGCGCGTCGAGGAGATCCTCGAGGAAGTGCGCGCGCGGCTCGATGCTTCGGGGTTCGAGCATTTGCCAAGCCAGCAGATCGTGCTGACTGGCGGCGCCAGCCAGACGCCGGGGCTGGACGGTCTGGCCGCGCGCATCCTGGGCCAGCAGGTTCGCCTTGGGCGACCGTTGCGCGTTCAGGGCCTGCCGCAGGCGGCGTCGGGTGCGGCGTTCTCGGCGTCGGTGGGTCTGTGCCTGTTCGCGGCGCACCCGCAGGACGAGTGGTGGGACTTTGAGCTTCCCGCAGACCGCTATCCGGCGCGTTCGCTCAAGCGCGCAATGCGCTGGTTTCGGGACAACTGGTGACCACCAGATGCTGCGCGATTGCCGAAATGCACGGAATTCCGGCAAAAACCGGCCGATATTTGGGGTTAAACCGTCACATTTTTGATGACCGCAGGTTGCGGGGCATGTAGGATGGGGCAAAATTGAGGCATGACGGCGTAGATCGTAAAGCAGGCGGGACAGGCAATGACACTCACCTTTATTGAAAGCCAGAAGCAGGACCTTGCGCCGCGCATCACCGTGTTCGGTGTGGGTGGCGCAGGCGGCAACGCCGTCAACAACATGATCGACAAGAACCTTGAAGGGGTCGATTTCGTTGTCGCGAATACGGACGCGCAAGCGCTCCAGCAAAGCCGGGCGAAAGCGCGCGTCCAGATGGGTGTCAAGGTGACCGAAGGGTTGGGCGCGGGCGCCCGGGCCACGGTCGGTGCCGCAGCGGCCGAGGAAACGATCGAGGAAATCGTCGATCATCTGGCGGGTGCGCACATGTGCTTCATCACCGCCGGGATGGGCGGCGGCACTGGCACTGGCGCCGCGCCGATCATCGCGCAGGCGGCACGCGAGCTGGGTGTGCTGACCGTGGGCGTGGTGACCAAGCCGTTCCAGTTTGAAGGCAACAAGCGCATGCGCCAGGCCGAAGAAGGGGTCGAGGCGCTGCAGAAGGTGGTCGATACGCTGATCATCATCCCAAACCAGAACCTGTTCCGGCTGGCCAACGAAAAGACCACCTTCAC
>SKKS01000132.1 GCA_007123625.1 Paracoccaceae bacterium | reverse complement strand
TGGCGATTGCCATTCAGAACCTCGCTTGGGGCATTGGCCAGCCGATTTTCGGCGCAATTGCCGAACGCTTCGGGGACCGCCGCGCCATTGTTCTGGGCGCACTGGTCTATGCGGCGGGGCTGGTGCTGTCGGCCTTTGCCGTCACGCCCGGGGAGCACCAGTTGCTGGAGATCCTTGTGGGATTCGGGGTTGCAGGCACCGGGTTCGGCGTGATCCTGGCGGTGGTGGGGCGCGCGGCGTCGGATGAAAATCGCAGCCTTGCGCTGGGCATCGCCACGGCGGCGGGCAGCGCGGGCCAGGTGTTCGGCGCGCCGGTGGCGGAGATCCTGCTGGGGGTCTACAGTTGGCAGGTGGTGTTCGTGATCTTTGCCGCGACGGTGCTTTTGTCGCTGCTGGCGCTGCCGATGATGCGCAGCCCTGCGCCCGCCAGCCGCGCGGAGCTGGAGCAAAGCATGGGCGCGGCGCTGAAACAGGCGTTCCGCGATCCCAGTTTCACGCTGATCTTTCTGGGGTTCTTTTCCTGCGGGTATCAACTGGCCTTTGTCACCGCGCATTTCCCGGCGATGGTGACCGAAATGTGCGGCCCCATCGCCCCCGACGGGATGCTGGCGGGCTTCGGGATCACCACCACCTCGGCGCTTGGGGCGGTGGCCATCTCGCTGATCGGGCTGGCCAATATCGCGGGCACGATCGCGGCTGCGTGGCTTGGCAAGCGCTACTCCAAGAAGTACCTGCTGGCATCGATCTACATGGCGCGGACGGTGGTGGCGGCGGCGTTCATCCTGGCGCCGATCACGCCGGGGTCGGTGCTTCTGTTTTCGCTTCTGATGGGGGCGCTATGGCTGGCGACGGTGCCGCTGACCTCGGGGTTGATCGCGCATATCTACGGGCTGCGCTACATGGGAACGCTTTACGGGATCGTGTTCTTCAGTCACCAGCTTGGCAGCTTTCTGGGGGTATGGCTTGGCGGCGCGCTTTATGACCTTCACGGTGACTATACGCTGGTGTGGTGGGTCGGCGTGGGTGTGGGGCTGTTCTCGGCCATCGTGCATCTGCCGGTGCAGGAACGCGCGCTGAACCTGCGCCCGGCCTGAGGCACAACGGCGTGAGTTCCGCTTGAAGGCCACGGCAAAACCTGTTTTTGTCCACGCGCTTGAACGCACCCGGACTTGACATGGCCCGCACCGAATCCCCACAGCCCACTGGCCGCAATACACGCAGCGGCGCTTCTGCAACACGGCAGTTCGTGTTCCTGTTGCTGGAGCGGTTTTCGATGCTGGCCTTCGCGTCGGCTATCGAACCGCTGCGCCTTGCCAACCGTGCGGCGGGGCGCAAGCTTTATGAATGGACCCTGATCGGCGAAAGCGGCGAAACCGTCGAATGCTCCAACCGGACGCGCTGCGCGCTTGATGCCGGGCTGGTCGAGGTCGAGCATGACAGCATCGTCATGGTCTGCGGCGGGATCGACGTAGGGCGCGCCACCACCCCCGCAGTCGTGAATTGGCTGCGGCGGCAGGCGCGCCACGGCGCGGCTATGGGCGGGATCTGCACCGGCGCGCACACCCTTGCCCGCGCGGGCCTGCTGAACGGGCGCGAGGCAACGATCCACTGGGAAAACCACGACGGCTTTGCCGAGGATTTCACCGAGGTGATGCTGAACAAGACCGTGTTCGTGATCGACGGCAACCGCATGACCAGCGCGGGCGGCACCGCGTCGCTGGACATGATGCTGACCCTGATCGCCGATCACCACGGCAAGGACCTGGCCAATAACGTGGCCGATCAGCTGATCTATTCGGCGATCCGCACGCACCGGGACACGCAGCGGCTGTCGATCCCCACGCGCATCGGCGTGCGCCACCCCAAGCTGGGCCGCGTGATCGAGATCATGGAAAGCCATATCGAAGATCCGGTCAGCCCTGGCGATCTGGCGTCCGAGGTGGGCATGTCCACGCGGCAACTGGAGCGGTTGTTCCGACGCTATCTGAACCGCAGCCCCAAGCGCTATTACATGGAACTGCGACTGGCGCGGGCGCGCAACCTGCTGATGCAGACCGACATGAGCGTGATCAACGTGGCGCTGGCGTCGGGCTTCACCTCGCCGTCGCATTTTTCCAAATGCTACCGCGCGCATTACAACACCACGCCCTATCGCGAACGCGGCGCGCAGGGCACCGGCACCGCGACTGGCTCGGAGCGTTAGGCCCGCCCTGCGCCCGCGGCAATCCTCCGCTCCAACGCACCACGGAACCGGACTCAAGCAACCGGGCGGCGTGCACCGCCGACAGTCTGCGCCCGCTCAGATCGGGCGCCCGGCTGCCATCGCAGCGACCGCGCGTTCGATTTCGCGTAGGCGCTCGGCGTTGGGCGGGTGCGTGCCCAGGAACTGGTTGCCCGGGTCAGGCAGACGGCGGAACAGATCCGCGCCGATCAGCGGATCATACCCGCCGCGCGCGGCGATCACCGCACCCAGCCGGTCCGCCTCAAGCTCGAACGCCTTGGAATAGCGCCGCGCCCCGACGGTGGCGCCAGCGTTGACGATCTGGCGCGCGGTCGGGTCATCAACCCCCGACAGCGCCGCGACCAATCCGCCCAGAAGCGCACCGGTCATGGCCTGTTGCTGGATGCGCGGCAGGTGATCGGCGATGTGATGCGCGGCCTCGTGCCCGAAAACGAGCGCGATCTCGTGCGGGGTGCGCATTTCGTCGATCAGGGACAAGGTGAAGCCGATCACCGGGCGACCACGTTCATCGCGGGTGTGAAACGCGTTCGGGGGCTGGCCCGGGCGATCGTCCAGCACCACCATGAAATCGCAGTCCAGATGCGGCGCGCGCGCGCGGCAGACCTGCGTCGCGGCGGGGCGCATCCGGGTCACGACCTGGGCGAACTCGGCACGGGTGCTTGCAGGTGCGGGCGCCACTGCGGGCGCGGAAACCGGGGGCGGCGCGGTGCTGATCGGGGGCAGCGGCGCCATGGTGCAGCCCACTAACACCAGAACCAGCCCTGCCAGCGCAGAGCGCCCCATGATCCGCGTCATTCCCGCCCCCGTTTTTTCCGAATTGCGCAGAAGCTAGCGCGCAAGCCGTGCCTGCGCAATCGCGCGGCTGTTCACAAATCGCGGGGGCAAATCGATACAGCCGGACACCACACGCAAAAGGGGGGCCCGAGGCCCCCCTTGATCCGTCATGTGGCGTGCTGGTCGCTCAGCCCTCAAGCGCCTTGTTGAGGTACTCGTCGACCTTCTCCAGATAGCCCATGGTCGTCAGCCACTTCTGGTCGGGACCGACCAGCAGCGCCAGATCCTTGGTCATGTGGCCGTCCTCGACCGTCTGGACCGTGACCTTTTCCAGCGTTTCGGCAAAAGTCTTCAGCGCGTCGTTTCCGTCCAGCTTGGCGCGATGCTTCAGCCCGCCCGTCCAGGCAAAGATCGACGCGATCGAGTTGGTCGAGGTTTCCTTGCCCGCCTGGTGCTGGCGGTAGTGGCGGGTGACGGTGCCGTGGGCGGCCTCGGCCTCGACCACCTG
>SKKS01000405.1 GCA_007123625.1 Paracoccaceae bacterium | reverse complement strand
TTCACAGCACCCAACATGGCACATTGCGATGCCGGAAGCGGGAGCCATCCACTCCATCAATGGCGTTCGGGGCCTCACCCCTCGACAACCTGTCATCCCACAAAAGCCCCGAAGCCGTGCAGACCATGCGCGATGTTGGCGCCTGGTTTCTGTTCCTTCCGCCATACAGCCCCCACCTGAACCCGATCGAGATGGCATTCGCGAAGCTCAAGGCCTTGATCCGGCGCGCAGTTGCCCGGACATACGATGACCTATGGCGCGTCGTCGAACATGTCTGCGACCTCTTCGCCGACGCGGAGTGATACAACTCCTTCAAGGCCGCAGGGTATGAAACCGATTGACCGCAACACGCTCTAATCAGAGCATTCTTAATCGGACACTCAGATCGCGATCGCGCGGCGGCGGTTCAGGACCTCGCGCGCCAGCGCATGAACCGTCGCAAGCGAGGTGCGCGGATTGCCCGGCGCGGCGATCCCTTCGATGCGGATATCGAACGCCCCTGCCCCGGCCTGCACCGAAATCTCGTGAATGTTGCGCGTGACGCCCGGATCGGCCACCAGCGCCACCTGTGTGGCATCGAACCCCACGCCCGCCAACGCGACCGTGGCCGCCACGTTGGCGTTCTTCGGATACGCCTGCGCGGCCGCACGCGCCGTGCCGGTAAAGAATGTGGTGGGCGCATCAAGAGCGCACAGATCCAGAAGATCCTCGGCTGGGCTCCCCGCCCAGGCCATCGGCGGCTTGCGGCCCGTATAACGCACGGCTTCGATCCCCGAAGGCCGCAGCGCCGCCAGCAGGTCCACTCCGCCGATGGCCCCGGGCGAAACCACCAGCCGCGTGCGGCCCGCCCGCGCGGCATCTTCAAGCCGAAGCGCAAGTTCGGGGTCCGAAAGCGCGCCTACCGACGCAAGGACGCATTCCACCCCAGCGCCCAGAAGAGCGGGCAGATACGCGGCCACCGCGCCGTGGCCTGCGGCTTCGATCACCAGATCGGGAAGTGCATCGATCAGCGCTGCGGTTCCATCAACCACGGTGCCGCGCCCGTCCAGCCGCGCGCGAACCCGCGCCACCGATCCGGCGCGCGCCAGCACGATCAGCTTATCCGGCGCCGCACCTTCGCGGCCCAGCAACGCCAGCAGTTCCTGCCCGATGGCCCCGAACCCGATCAGCCCCAGATGCATCCCGCGCCCCTGTTCAGGCAAACAGATCGTGGCACAGCTCCAGCGCCTCGACCAGCGCGTCCACCTCGGCGCGGGTGTTGTACAGCCCGAACGACGCGCGGCAGGTGGCGGAGACACCCATGTGATCCATCAGCGGGTTCGCACAGTGCTGGCCTGCGCGCACGGCGATGCCCTTCTTGTCGAGCACGGTGGAAATGTCATGCGGATGGGCCGCCCCATCAAGCGTGAAGCTGAAAATGGCGCCCTTGCCCGGTGCGTTGCCCTGAATATTGAGCCAGTTCAGCCCCGCCAGCCGCGCTTGCGCATAATCGCGCAGATCGGCCTCGTGGCTGGCGATGGCGTCCATCCCCAGCCCTGTCAAGTATTCCAGCGCCGCACCCAGGCCGATCTGCTGGACAATCCCCGGCGTTCCGGCCTCGAACTTGTGCGGCGGGTCGTTGTAGGTGACGGTATCGCGCGTCACCTCGCGGATCATGTCACCGCCGCCGATGAAGGGGCGCATTTCAGACTGCCGGTCGCGCGCGATCCAGATCGCGCCCGACGCCGAAGGCCCATAAAGCTTGTGCCCGGTGATCGCGTAGAAATCGCAGCCGATATCCGCCACGTTCACCGGCATGTGCACCGCCGCCTGCGACCCGTCAACCAGCACCGCCACGCCACGCGCGCGCGCAGCTTCGCAGATTGCAGCAACATCCACCACCGTGCCCAGCACGTTCGACATATGCGTGATCGCGACCAGCTTGGTGCGCGGTCCGATCGCATCGATCACCGCCTGCGGGTTCAGCGCGCCATTGGCGTCCACATCCACCCATTTCAGCACCGCGCCCTGCCGTTCACGCAGGAAATGCCACGGCACGATGTTGGCGTGGTGCTCCATGATGGACAGCACCACCTCATCGCCGGGCTCGAACCGGGGCATGGCCCAGCCATAGGCCACCAGATTGATGCCTTCGGTGGTGCCGGAGGTAAAGATTACCTCGTCCTCGTGCGACGCGCCCAGGAATCGCGCGATGGTGCCGCGCACGGCCTCGTATTTGTCAGTGGCCAGGTTCGACAGAAAATGCAGCCCCCGGTGAACGTTGGAGTATTCCTCGGCATAGGCGCGGGTGACGGCGTCGATGACCACCTGCGGCTTCTGCGCGCTGGCACCGTTGTCCAGATAGACCAGCGGCTTGCCATTCACCTGGCGGCTCAGGATCGGAAAATCCGCGCGAACACGCGTGACATCAAGCATCGACCACCCCCGGCCCCTGAATACCAAGAAGCGCCAGCACGAAGGCCATCACGAAGGCCAGCGCCATGAACGTGATCAGGATCATGCCGAACACCTTCCCCAGGCTTTCGAACCCGTGCAGTTCCGTCACGAAATTCGTCAACACCCACAAGAACATGACGATCGAGACAATCGCTATGATCCCCGCCAGCGGCGGGACGAGCAGCATCGCCACCAGTTGCACGCCCTGCAGCACCACCATCAGGAATTGCACCCAACTGATCAGCAACAGCGCATCGGCAAAGCTGCCAACCCCGCCGAACACCCGGCCCACGACATGGGTGGCATAGACCGTCATCAGCAGCAGGATACCCTGCACGACCACCGATGCGCCGCCTGCAAACATCAGCGCCGCCTGCCCGCCGGCGATCATCAGCACACCGATCTGTCCCAACAGCGCGCTCAGCACGACCACCACCGCCAGCGCAAGCCAGCGCGCCTCCATCGGCACCGCGGTGGCAATCAGCGCCCGCGCCGCCGCTCTGGGGTCAACAAGGGTTTGGCGCAGCATCGCGCGCAGGAATGCAGCATTCAGATCCATGGACGATTCCATCTCAGGCAGTTCCGCCCACGGCCAGTTCCCGCAGACCCTGTCCGAGTATGTAGAGGAAAGCGCCAAGGACCACAAACCCCACAACCGTCGCACCCGCGCCCGCTCCGGCATAGCCCAGCAGCAACCCGTGAAACAGCATCACCGGCGTGATCGCCAGCAACGACCAGAACAGCACCGTGCGCGTGCCGTGCCACGTGCTGGGCCTGCGCAACGCGCGCAGCAGCAGGTGCAGCAGCGCCGCCAACCCGAAGAACAGCAGCGGCGCGACGAACAGCCAGCCGAACAGCGCACCCGCCACCAACCCCTGAAACGGCACCTCGCCGCCTGCCTCGGCCTCGCGCATCAGGCGCGGCCATTGCGCCACGAACAGCAAAAGGCAACTGACCATCAGGTACATGAGCGCGCGATCCTCGCGTCGGCCCTGCGCCAGCAGCCCGCGAAACACCTGTCGCGGGCGGCGATAACTCGCCAGAATGTTGAGGGTGATCGACACCTGCGTCCCGTTCCCGTCTGTGCGCGGC